>CAMLDK010000026.1 GCA_946478995.1 uncultured Candidatus Saccharibacteria bacterium
CCTGGAAGTTCTGGCGAGGTATGACTTTCTTTAGTTTTTCCACCACGCTGCGGCCCAGGCTTTCCGCTTCAGACCTGTGCACCATTATTGAAAGTGCGCTGACCATCTCGCCAGCTACATAAAAGTCCACTCGGACCAGATTTTCCGGACGGTAACTTCCAAGCTCATAGTTAAAGCTGCCGAATCCGCTGGTAACGCTCTTCAGCTGGTCATAAAAATCCGTCAATAGATTAGCCAGCGGCGCGTCAAAGCTTACCAAAGCCAGCTGTTCATCGACATAGCTGACATTTTTCTGCACTCCGCGCTTGGATGAGATCAGCTGTATCACTCCGCCGACAAAATCTTTCGGCACGACGATTTCGCCCTTGATCCACGGTTCGGCGATCTCGGCAATTTTGGCCGGATCAGGCAGGTCAGACGCACTTTTTATATCAAGGGCTTCACCGTTATTCAGCTTTACATGATAATCAGTGCTAGGGTTGGTGACTATAAGGTCAAGATTGTATTCCCGCTCCAATCGCTCACGGATTATGTCCATATGCAGCAAGCCTAGGAAGCCTATCCGCACGCCAAAGCCTAGTACAGGCGAGTTTTCCAGGTCAAATTTCAAGGCCGAGTCGCTTAAAGATAATTTTTCAATCGCGTCTTTCAGGTCCTGGTATTGTTCATTGCTCTCAGGAAAAAACCCGGCATACACAAATGGCAGGACTTCCTTATATCCGGGTAAAGGCTTATCCGCCGGATTATCGGCCAGCGTGATAGTGTCTCCCACCCGGGCGTCTTTGGTAGTCTTGAGGTTAGTGACGACATAGCCTATTTCTCCGGTCTCCAAGGATTTCACGGGCTTCATATCCGGGCTGAGATAGCCTGTTTCCAGCGCCAGCCCTTTCGCTCCCGTGGCCATCATTTTTATTTCCGCGTTCTTTACAATCCGGCCGTCCATGGTTCTTACATACAGGATAACTCCCCGGTAATCATCATAATAACTGTCAAATATTAGAGTTTTGGATGGACTATCTTTATCGCCCGACGGAGATGGTACCTCACTGATTATAGCCTTCAAAACGTTCTCAACACCTTCGCCGGTCTTGGCTGAGATCATAATAATATCTTCAGGTCTGCAGTCCAGCAGGCTGATGAGTTCTCTGCTGACCTTATCGACATTCGCGGCCGGCAGATCAATCTTATTTATGACCGGTATGATTTTCAGATCCGCTTCCATAGCCAAGTAAAGGTTGGCTAACGTCTGGGCCTGCACGCCTTGCGTCGCATCAACCACCAAAATTGCTCCTTCGCAAGCTTGCAGGCTTCTGGAAACTTCATAAGAAAAATCCACATGGCCGGGTGTATCTATCAGATTTAGCTGGTGTCCCTCATAGCCCATCCTTACCGGAGCAAGCTTAATAGTAATGCCCTTTTCGCGCTCAAGGTCCATCTTGTCCAGAAGCTGATGTTTCATCTGTCGCTTCTCTACGGTGCCGGTCATTTCAAGCAGTCTGTCCGCCAAGGTGCTCTTACCATGATCAATATGAGCTATTATGCAGAAGTTCCGAATCATTGGATACGAACCGGCTTCATCACAACTCTATACAGGCGCCTAGCTACCGCCTTGGCTTCTTCCAGCCCGAAGATCAGTGATACAGCAAAATGCACCAGCAGGGTCGCGGCAGCTATAGCTACGAATTTAGCTCCCAGCTGGAAAAAGCCCTTATCGTCTGATTCCAGAGGAAAAATATGAACCATAATATATCCGGCCAGTATACTGAAACCGGTAACCGAAACAATCATAAACACGCCCTTCCAAAATTCCGGATCCAGCAGTTTTCTATCTCTCACGACCATGATCACCGACAGTACGGCTACCTCAGCCAGGGCGACTATCGACTGCGCCATAGCCAGTCCGGCAATGTCATAGTTATACGGCCGGGACAAAATATAAGCCAGAACGATATTCAAGATTATCGCAAATATTGATACGAACAGCGGCGTTCTCGTATCCTTCTGCGAATAAAACCAGCGGGAAATCAAAGTATAGATCGTCCGGAAGAATATAGCCCCGGCAAAGAAGCCGAGTATTAATGCGATCACCGGCGCTTCATCGCCAAAAATCAACCTGGCCAGGTAGCCACGAGCAAAAAACGCCACAACGGTAACCGGCACGGTAATCCAGATTATAACCCTTAAAATTCTTAAAAAATCCTTCCGGAAAAGATCACTCCGGCCCTGCGCCAGACGATCATTCAAACGCGGAAAAGCTGCCGTGGATATGGTCGTACCGATCAGAAGTGTCGGCGCCGTATGCAGAATATAAGCGTTCTCATAAAAAGTCAGCTTGCCCTCTCCCAGACGGCGGGCAAGGTTGGTCTCCACGATACTATTGAGCGAATCAACCCCCTGGTCCAAGGACCTGGGGGGAAGCTGCTTTAGCATATTCCTGAAATCATTATTACGCCAGTTAATCTTTGCCTGGTATTTATATTTCATACCGATGAAACCGATTATCGAAATCAAAAGCTGCAAAAGCGCGCCGGCAAGCGCACCCACGCCCAGGCCGACTAGCCCCAGGTGACCCGGGCCGCCATCACTGCCTCCTGACACGCTAAAAATCAAAGCCGAGATGATTATCGCCAGATTATAAATAGGCGTAGTCAAGGCATAAAAGAAAAACCGGCCCATGCTTTGCTGAACACTGATGAAAATCGCTGAAAGCGTAAATAAGAGAGGGTTAAAGGCAATCAGCCGCATTATATTGGTCGCATTATCAATCTGTTCGGGAGTCATAGTCGGCGCGACCACGAACTTGATCAGCGGCTCCGCAAAAATCAAAATTATAAAACCGACGGCCGCCATGACTATTGCCAATAGGTTGAGCAAACTGTTGCTTATTTCAAATGCGCCCCGGCGATCACCTTTTGCCAGCCTGTCGGCCAGAAATGGCATAAAGGCCACGCCAAGCGCGCCTGCCGCCAAAGTAAAATAGAAAAAATCAGGTATCTTAAAAGCCGCGAAGAAAGCGTCGGTACTTTCCGGACCCAAATGAGGAAAATTGGCATTGATAAGCTTTATCCTTAAGAAGCCCAATATCTGGCCAAGCGCCATGCTTACTACCAGCAATGTTGCCGCACTGCCTAACGATATGCGCTTATTAGCACGCTCTAAGAAACGTTTACGATTCATTTATAGATATTATAGATTACCTTCTGAAAAAATTTATCTAAATCAACTCTATAGAAGGCTCCGGAGTTCCTGAGCAGCGGTGAAAGGATCTTTATATCTTTGACCGACCTCTTCAAGCAGCCTTTCGCCATCTTCGCTGCTCAGGACTTTTTGAATGTCAGCTTTTGAATAAGCTACGGATAACTGAGCAAGCTGGACCTGTAGACTTTTCCTTCTACGTTCCATTAGTTTTTCTTCCCCAAGTTTTTCCCGGTGCTGAGCAATAGCTGAAAGCAAATTATCTATACCTTCACCGGTAGCGGCATTTATAGTGACTATAGGGACCTCGGACATTGTTAAGTCCGAGTGCAGGTTCTGGAAAACTCTAGGCTGAAATATGTCTCTTTCGTTAATACAGAGAATATCGGGTATTTCCATAAGCCCTGATTTCATAGCCTGCAAGGAATCGCCCGAGCCGGGCTGCAGTATTACTATGGTAGTGTCCACCAGAAAACTAATGTCCAGTTCAGATTGCCCTACACCGACAGTTTCTACTATTATTTTATCTCTGCCTGCTACGTCGAAGGCAAGCATGGATGGTAGAGTAGCCTCCGAAACTCCGCCAAGGCTGCCGGCGGCACTAAAGGATCTTATCCATGCCGAACCTCTATCCGCGGCTATATCATAATCATAGGTGCCCGCCGATCTCATCATCGTGTCCCGGTCTCCCATAATAGATCCGCCTGAAGAACTTGAAGGATCGACGGCAATGATTCCGACCGTGGAATCCTGTTCAAGGAATCCGGCTACTAAGCCGGGTATAGTAGTGGATTTGCCCACGCCAGGCGGACCGGTAATCCCTATGGTTTCGGCCTGACCGGCATGTTGCCATAGCTCTCTTACCAGCTCGCCAGGAAACTTCTCGCTTAAACGGAAAGCATCCCTCAATGCTTCGCTATTGTCATCAACTCGTAATTCTCCGGCTATGCCGGCAACTGCCTCCGCTCCACACTCGATATTGCGCCGGTCATTTGCCATATTACAGTTTTCCTGTCTTAAGATACATAAGACAAGTTTACTATCTGCTGAAAATTAATAATATTGCTTAAGGCTTATTTATGCAGAACGCTTTTTGGCAGATGCGAGCCCTTTAGGATCTCTATTGCCTCGTCGGCTTCGACGGTCTCTTTTTTAAGCAGCGCGTCTTTAAGTTTTTCCAGCTTGTCCTTATTGGCTTTTATAACCTCTCTTGCCCGAGTGGCCGCTTCGGTAATCAACGCCTCTACTTCATCATCAATGACTTTCGCTGTCTCATCAGAGTACTGCCGTTCCTGGATCATACGTTCGATCATCATTCCTTGTTCGACGTGGAATACCTGGTCACGCAGCTTTTTGCCCATTCCTTGGTTTATGACCATATCCCGGGCTAGTTCGGCCGCTTTCTGCAGGTCGCTGCCAGCGCCGGTCGTCACCCTCTCAGAGCCGTATATGACTTCCTCGGCTATCCTTCCGCCGAGCATACGGGCTAAGATATCTTTGTATTCAAGGATACTATGGTAGCTCTTGTCTTCCGGTGGGATAAACCAGGTAACCCCGCCGGTGTTCCCGCGTGAGATTATTGTAACTTTATGGACCATATCGCTATCCGGCAGAACGTGTCCGACAATCGCATGTCCGGCCTCATGGTAAGCGGTAATCTCTTTTTCCTTCTCGCTCATGACCTTGCTTTTGCGTTCCGGCCCGATAGCGACTTTTTCAAAAGCCTGAGTAACTATCTCATTTGTAATGGTCTTACTATTCTTTCTGGCGGCTAAAATAGCTGCTTCATTAGCTATGTTCGCCAGGTCCGCACCACTGGTACCGGCGGTCTTAGCGGCCAAGGCGTCCATATCCACGCTCTTTTCAATCGGTTTTTTATCAAAATGTTTCTTTAGGATCGCTTCGCGGTCTTTGCGGTCAGGTAGGCCTATGTCAACACGTCTGTCAAACCGGCCGGGTCGAAGAAGAGCAGGGTCAAGCACATCGGCCCGGTTGGTAGCTGCCAGAACTATAACATTCTGGCCTTGCTCGAACCCGTCCATTTCAACCAGAATCTGGTTAAGTGTCTGTTCTCTTTCGTCATGGCCGCCGCCCATGCCGCTGCCTCGTCGTCTTCCGACAGCATCAATTTCGTCGACAAATATTATGCAAGGAGCGTTTTTCTTAGCTTTTGCAAACAGGTCGCGAACGCGGCTAGCGCCGACGCCCACGAACATCTCAACGAATTCCGATCCGGAAATACTGAAGAATGGCGCATTTGCCTCGCCGGCTACGGCGCGGGCAAGCATGGTCTTACCGGTACCCGGAGGACCGACAAGCAGCACGCCTTTTGGAATCCTAGCGCCGACGTGCGCGAATTTCTTAGGGTACTTCAAAAACTCAACGACTTCTTCGAGGTCTTCTTTAGCCTCAAGGCTGCCGGCTATATCTTCGAAGCTGACTTTCTTCTTGTCATTGCCATAAAGTTTCGCCCGGCTCTTGCCAAAACTGAGCGCCTGGTTGCCCTGTCCCTGCGCGCTTCTAAGCATATAAAACAACAGGGCGCCGATCAGTATGATCGGCAAAATAGCCAGCCCTAGCTGCCGCCAGAAATCCCCCGTATTTGAGGGCTCTTTTATGTCGACTTCCACCGGTGCGTCCTTGTTCAAGCCTTGTTCATATATGCTGGAGCCGGCTTCTTTGCGCGATTTCTCGCTAGGCTGATCCTCGTTCTTTTTAGTTATGTTCAGCTCGGAGCCTGCCACTTCTATCTTCTTGATCTCGCCGGCATTCGCCCGGCTGATCACATCGGAAAAAGCTACTTCCTTAAGGCTGCTCGGCTGGTTAAACGACGAAAATATGAGAAACCCGAACAAGATCATCAAGGCGATAAAGCCTGCGTTCTTCATGTTCTGCTTCTGTTTATTCGGACCCTTTTTACCTGATTTAAAGGGGTTTTTGCTCATTTATTCTCCCGCATCGTTAATAGGAATTAATTATAACAGATTAAGCTCTATGCGATCATCGTTAATCACCAGGTAGGCTTTTTTGCTGATCGACATTTTCTTTTTCTGTTTAGCGGTTTTAGCAAATACTACCGATTTTTCCAGTAGCTTCGAGTCAAAAGGCAGATCGTGCCGACGCAACAGCCCAGCCATAACCTCTTTGGCTACACTATGCGGCAGACCGGCAAATAACCTTCTGTATAATTGCGACTTTGTCGCAATAGATTTGTGTTTATCTGTCGGCACACTTCTATCAGCATACTGTTGCGATAATGCCGCAATAATTTCTTCGATGGTTTTGCTGTCATGGTTCTGCTTGTGCGCCAGGGTAAGCAGCTGGTCTATCTGTCGCGGATTCAGGCGGGGCATTATGTTTTGGCGGATATAATTGCGTAAATACCGCGCATCCAGATTGGTCGGGTCTTCCCGCCAATTCAAATTATGTTTTTCCGCGTATATTTTAATTTGCTCCTTTGAATAACCAAGCAAAGGCCGGATGATTTCAATACCCGAGCTCAGCGAAGTCAGACCTTTCCTCCCTGTACCGCGAAGAAGATTAATAATAATCGTCTCGACCATATCATCCTGGTGATGCGCGGTTAAGATAGCATCTGCGCCGTATTGCTGTCTCGCTTGCCTTAAAAATCCATAGCGGGCTTCGCGGGCTTTCGCCTCGCTCGCTTGCGGCCCCAGCTTTCCTTGCTGGCTCGTAAATTGCAGCCCTCTCCTTTCCGCTTCTTTTGCGACAAATTCGCAATAATTCAGAGAGTGTTTATGGATCCCATGGTCAAAGTGGGCTACGATCAGCTCAACATTGCTTTTCTGGGCCGCAAGGTCAAGCAAAGCCATGGAATCTACCCCGCCGCTGACTGCAATAATATATTTTCCCGGCTCTAGCTCAATATCCATACCAGTATTCTACCTCCTGAAAACTCTTATGTGATATAAAGCCGGGATATTAGCGGATCAATGTTTGTTGATTGTCGGTTATATGTTTATTATCTATAATTTATCTTATAGACTTAGATTCTTATGGGAAAAGCAGAAGATATAGCGAAAATCCAGAAGTATGTGCGGGCAGCAAACTACCTGTCGGTTACTCAGATTTACCTGCAGGATAACTTTTTATTGGAACGGCCGCTCGCTTCCGGCGACATAAAGCCGAAGCTTTTTGGCCATTGGGGTACCTGTCCAGGGATAAATTTCGTTTATGGGCATGCTAACCGAATGATCAGTCAATACAAGCAACCGGCTGTTTTCGTTCTCGGGCCGGGACATGGGATGCCGGGCCTGCAAGCAAATCTTTTCATAGAGGGTACCCTCGGTAAATATTATGAGCAGGCCCAGAGGGACTTTAGCGGGATCGGCTATGTTTCAAAGATGTTTGCCTGGCCTTACGGCTTTTCCAGCCATTGCTCACCTGAGACACCTGGCCTGATTCTCGAAGGGGGCGAGCTAGGGTATTCGCTGGCTTCGGCTTACGGCGCGGTATTGGATAATCCTGACCTTATGGCAATCTGCCTGATCGGCGACGGAGAGGCTGAAACCGGAGCAATTGCTACCGCTTGGCACACTAATAAATTAGTGGATCCGGCGACTTCCGGGGTCGTTCTGCCGATCTTGCATCTAAACGGGCTTAAAATCTCCGGTCCGACTATCTTCGGCCGGATGAGCGATGAAGAGCTAACTAAACTTTTTGAAGGCTACGGCTATGCCCCGATGATAGTCGAAGGCCCGGATATAGATGAGAAGATGTATGACGCACTTGATGAAGCCGAACGCCGGTTCAAAGATATAAAAAAACGCGCCATAGGCGGCGAGGACTTCAAGCCGGTTTATCCGATGATCATCTTAAGAAGCCCTAAGGGCTGGACGACCATAAAAGAGCTGCGCGGCAAACAGATCGAGGGCACGATAAATTCGCACCAGGTAGTCATGCCGACCGTCAAATCCGACGACCACGAACTTGAGCAGCTGGAAATCTGGCTGCAATCATATGAATTTAGCGAGCTGTTCGACAAGAAGTCCGGCTTTTCACAAGATATTTTAGATATAATCCCGAGCAAAGATTTGCTTATGGGCGATAATGAAAGCATGTTCGGACATCACTATAAACCGCTTAGGCTGCCGGATGCGAAGAGGCTGGAGAAACAGACCAGACTGCCCGGCGAAATCCAGTCGAACGCCATGCGTATAGCCGGCGAATATTTGAAAGAGGTCTTCAGGCTCAATAAAGATGCTAAGAATGTCAGGCTGATGAGTCCCGATGAGACGTATTCGAACCGTCTGGATAACGTATTCGAGGTGACGGAGCGCGGTTTCGTCTGGCCGCATGAGCCAGGCGATAAAGACATATCAAGAAGCGGCCGGGTGATGGAAATGCTCAGTGAGCACACTATGCATGGATTGGCCCAAGGCTATGTTCTGACCGGACGGCATGCGGTATTTACCACCTATGAAGCCTTTGCCCAGATATTTTCATCCATGGCGCATATGTACCAGAAATTCCTTAAGTGGGTTCGGATTATGCCGTGGCGGCAGGATATCCCGTCGATCAACTATCTGCTGACTTCGACCGCCTGGCGGCAGGAGCACAACGGCTATTCCCATCAGAACCCGAGCTTCGTTTCCGGCATGCTGGAAAAACACAACGATTTCATCAAAGCCTACTACCCTGTCGATGACAATTCCATGCTGGCTGTCATGGAAGAAGTCCTGGGGTCGAAAAACCAGATGAACATCGTAACCGCCGGCAAGACGCCTGAACCGCGCTGGACCACCTATGAATCATCGAAAAAAGCTTTGGAAGAAGGACTTAGCGTCTGGGATTTTGCCAGCGATAAAAACCCACACGTAGTCGTGGCCGGCATTGGCGATTATGTTACCAAAGAAGCGCTCGCCGCGATTGAGCTGGTCAAGAAAGACGCCCCCGACGTACGGATTCGCTTTGTTAACATGCTGCGCCTGCAGGCCGCCTGCTCGTGTGAAGACACTTATCACCCTCAGATTCCACATGCTGAAAAATACTTCACTATCGACAAACCGGTCATCGTGAATTTCCACGGCTATCCGGAAGCTATGAAGAATATGCTGTTTGACGTGAAGAATCCTCAGAGGTTCACTGTGCGCGGTTACATTGAAGAAGGCGGCACCACCACGCCTTTTGATATGCAGGTACGCAATAAGACCGACCGGTTCAACCTGGCAATAGAGATTCTGGAAAAAGCTTATTCACAATCCGCCATCAGCGAAAACACTTGCACGTCTATACAGGCGAAATATAAAAAGGCATTGGAAGACCATAAGAAATTTATCATCAAAAACGGTCGTGATCCGGAGGAAATAGAAAACTGGCAATGGTCGGCTAAAGTTCCGGTTGTGACTTATTCTACCGACAATCTACAGATCGAAGCCCTGAAAGAAGCAAGAACGATAGCCTTCATCGGCCTTTCCGACAAGCCGGAGCGCCATAGCCACAGGGTTGCGAAATATTTCCAGGATATGGGCTATAAGATCATCCCTATCAATCCCCGGATAACCGAGACCCTTGGTGAAAAAGCTTATCCGAGCCTGTTGGATATTCCCGACACTACCCGTATAGATATCGTGGATATTTTCAGGAATCCTGACGAAGTAATTCCTCATCTGGAAGAGGTCGTCGAACGCGGGAATATCCGGACAATCTGGCTGGCCGAAGGTGCTAACAGCCATGAAGCCGAGGAATTTGCCGAAGATTACGGTCTCCATATGGTAACGAACCAGTGCATAATGGATGTTGATAAAGCTTATAGAGAAGAGAAAGGGTAAACAAATGAGTGAAAAACCAAAAGTAATTCCGGTTAATTCCAGTGCTAAGAAAATAGCCAATTTAGAAGATTATGACAAAGTTTACTCTGACTTTTCGTGGGAGAAAGCCGAAGCCGAACTCATAGATTACTTTGAAGATGGAACCCTGAACATCGCCTACAACTGTATAGACCGGCACGCATTAGGCGACAAAAAAGATAAAATTGCGCTCATCTATCAAACAGCGGACGGCTCTAAAGAAACTTATTCATTTTCAGATATGAAAACCGAGTCTGATAAATTTGCTAACGTCCTAAAAGACCAGGACGTTAAAAAGGGCGACCGGGTTTTCATCTTCCTGCCGCCTATACCGGAACGTTACGTGGCCTTCCTGGGCATCCTTAAAACCGGCGCTATCGCCGGCACTCTCTTCGCGGCTTTCCAAGAAATCGCGTTAAAAGACCGTCTGGCCGATTCCGAAGCCAGCGTGATCATCACCAATGCCGATCTTTACCCCAGAATAAAAAACATCATGAAAGATCTGCCGAACCTGAAGAAAGTCATCTTGGTCG
>CAMLDK010000027.1 GCA_946478995.1 uncultured Candidatus Saccharibacteria bacterium
TGGTACCGGAGCCAAAGTACAAGTCTTTTCAACCCATAGCCGTCTATACCAACAATATTTGGGATGCTCCGGCTCTTATGCGCGTCATAGCTACCGGAAATTCATTTTGGAACATTATTTTAACTATGCGTCCGCATTTGATACGCAATTTTTCCGCCCACGCCCAAAGTATGAGAGCATTGATCGACACGGATTTCTGGAGTGTCAGGACAATCGTCGAAGACGGACATCAGTTCTGGCGGACTTACTTTCGCTATGACGGTAACCACGAAGTCTATCCGATATACGTACCCATTTACCAGGATGCGGTTTTGGCGGAAGGCTACAGGCGTACCTTGGGGGCTCAGTTTATTCAGATACGCCGCTGGGCTTACGGAGCTTCAGATATCCCGTATGTAATAACCAAAGGTTACTTAACCAAAAACAAAATACCTAAATGGGATATGTTGAGCAAAGCTTTCCGCTTGATTGAAGGCCATTTAAGCTGGGCTACGGCACCGATCCTGATCACTTTCGCTGCTTTCATACCCATACTTTTCAATCCTGACGATATAGCTGCAAACCTCCTGCCGAATATCGCCAGCTATATCCATAGGATCGCACTGGTAGGGCTGCTCATAACTATGTTCTTAAGCTTTAAGGCGCTACCGTCCAAACCTCTGAGGTATAAGCGCCACAGGACTATTCTTATGGTGTTGCAATGGATCTTATTGCCGGTAACCACCATTATTTACTCCGCTTCGGCGGCCATAAACTCCCAGACCAGACTTTTCTTTGGCTGGTATCTGGATAAATTTGACGTAACCGAAAAAGCCGTCAAGAAATAGGCTTGTGATGCGCTTTATAGTAGGCGTATGCGGCCGCGTCGAAACGCTTTAACGCCTTCTGTACGGCCATTTTTATTTCCTCGCTATCTATGGAGCCGGATAACCTGGGCAATAACAGTCGGGTTGCGGTGTCCGATAAGGCCCTGGAAGCCTCCAGGGCGTCTTTTCTATGAGATAGGCACATATAGATGCTTATATGCAATTTATCCTCTGAAAACGGCTCTTGTGCGCCCGCTGTTTTATTTACGGTTATCGAGAGAGACAAATCCGGCTTTTCCCGAGTAGAGAATACTTTTTCGCATTTGCCGCACTGTCTTCGTCGCCACACCGAAGGTGTTTTCCGGCTTGGCCGGCTGATTCCAACTGATGTATCAGATCCGCAAAAAGGACATTTCATAAATATTCTTAAAGTATACAGGAACATGTACACATATGTACATCACGCTGGGAAAAAATCAGTGGAAAACTCACTGGAAAAATAAAAACAGCCTAGCTTTTATATAATGCCAGGCTGCTCCAGGAAGTTATTTTTTGATTCTTTTGATGCGTTTAGTGAAACGTATATCAGACAGCTCTTCATAAAAGAGCTTATATTCTGAAAGGGTCTTTTTACTACTTCTCATATAAACATCGGTGAGGAATAGTACGATACCATATTACACATCTTCAATCAAGGAAGAAATTCACACTGCTTATCTGGTGGGCGATAGTGGATTCGAACCACTCACCTCATCCACGTCAAGGATGCGCTCTAGCCAAATGAGCTAATCGCCCAGACACAATTACAACCTGCGTATTATACCAACTTTATTATCCACATCCCACGATGTTAATAAAACAATACTTTAATACTAGCCATATAATACTAACCTTGCTATGATTGTTATACGTCTGAATTAAAGGACGTATATGGGTGGGATTTTGCGAGCTGTTTAGCTAAAGCTATAAATAGCTCCGAGAAGCCGCGGTCGAGTACACATTGCGAGAGTACTCGACCGTTTATTTTTGTATCCTTATCTGTTATGATGATACCAAGCTATGAGGTGAACTAACCAATCACTGAGCTTCGTAGGAGTGGCGGCAGAGGTACGATAACCAACGTCGCAAGAGTAAAAGTCGAGGTGGAACCTTCGCGATATCAAGCGAACCGAGACGCGCTATTGCAGAATATTCAAACGAGAATGTTTTGGCAGGCGTGTCTTTTTATTGAAGGAGGAAAGATGAAGGAACCTGATAAGCTCAGCAAACAACGGCATTCATTGGCTCATATCTTGGCACACGCGGTTAAAGATCTGTATAAAGATGTGAAATTTGGCGTAGGACCGGTGATTGAGAACGGTTTTTATTATGATTTTGACCTGAAGGAAACTATATCAAAATCCGACCTTCAGAAAATAGAGGAGAGAATGCAGGAAATAATAAAGGAGGACCTGCCATTTAGAAGAGAGGATATCAGTATAGAGAGTGCCCGGAAACGGACCCAGGAAACTAAACAGCCCTATAAAACCGAACTGGTTAACGACTTGGCAGCTACGGGCACGACGGATGTAAATGCAAGCAGCAAGCCGAACAAAGGCGCTGAGTCGGTAAGTTTTTATACTATAGGCGACTTTGAGGACCTGTGTAGGGGCGGACACGTAGAAACTACCGGCGAGGTCGGCGCGTTTAAGCTGACAAAAGTATCCGGAGCTTATTGGCGGGGAGATGAGAAAAGGTCTCAGATGCAGCGTATTTACGGAGTGGCTTTTGAGACTGAAGGCGAGCTGAAAAAGCACCTTGAAATGATGGAAGAGGCTAAAAAGCGCGATCATCGCAAACTAGGTAAAGAGTTAGACCTGTTCGTTTTTTCCGAACTGGTAGGGTCGGGCCTGCCTATGTTTACTCCAAAAGGAACTATTTTAAGGGATCAGCTGGCTAGCTTTTCTAATGAATTGAGAGAAAGATATGGCTACCAGAAAGTATGGGTACCGCATATAACAAAGAAGGAGCTTTACGAAACCTCAGGCCACTGGAGTAAGTTTGGCGATGAATTATTTTTAGTAAAAAGCCAAGAAACGAATGACGAGATAGTTATGAAGCCTATGAACTGCCCTCATCATACAAGGATTTATGATTCCAAGCCGAGAAGCTATAAGGAACTGCCTATAAGATATCTTGAAACTACTACCGTTTACAGGGATGAGAAAAGCGGAGAACTGGTAGGTTTAAGCCGGGTCCGATCTATTACTCAAGATGACAGCCATGTTTTCTGCAGAGACGACCAGATAGAAGAAGAGATCAACAACTTGCTTCAGGCAGCAAGCGATCTGTATAAAGCGATAGAGATGAAACTAAAAGTACGTCTGTCTTACAGGGATGAGAGCGACGCTTATCTTGGTGATGTGAAACTTTGGGAAACCGCCCAGTCGCAGCTGAAAAAAGCTGTTAAAGCGAACGGCCTTGAATTCATCGAAGAGGAAGGTGAAGCGGCATTTTATGGTCCCAAGATTGATTTTATGGCGACCGACGCAATAGGGCGCGAACATCAGGTAGCAACGGTTCAGTTGGACTTTGTTATGCCGGAACGCTTCAAGCTTACTTATGCCGAAGCTGACGGTTCAGAGAAGGCGCCGGTTATGATCCACAGCGCCCTATTGGGCTCAATCGAACGGTTTTTAAGTGTTTATGTAGAACATACAGCTGGTAGATTCCCTGTCTGGCTGGCACCGGAACAGGTCAGGCTAATAACGGTGAACCAAGAAGCTCCTACGGTAGATTTTGCCCGGAAAATTGCATCTGAAGCGCAAGATCTCGGCCTGAGGATAAATCTGGACAACGACAATGAATCGGTAGGTAAAAAGATTAGAAACGCGGAACTTTCAAAGGTACCTTACGTAATAGTCATAGGGGAAAAAGAAATAAAGTCCGGGAGTGTTGTGCCGCGCATCCGTAGCGATATGGTAGTGGGCGAATCTCATCAGGCTCACGATGTTTGGGACTTTCTTAAAACCGTTCGGAATGAGGCTAGATCGCGCGTTCAAAAAACCTCTTTATGATGAATAAGCCTACGATAGCGGTTGATATAGACGATGTATTGGCGCTTAGCGTGGATAAATTTATAGAGTGGAGCAACGATAAATTTGGCACTAATATAAAATTTGAAGATTATATAGAAGATTGGTCGGAACTATGGGGCATAAGCCAAGCTGAAACGACCGAGCGTGTGAACCAGATGTACGGGGAAGGGCTGCCTGCTAAATATTCCCATATTGAAGAGGCCGTGGAGGTACTGAATAAACTAAAAGCAGATTATGAGCTGGTTGTGGCTACCGCCAGAAGAAGTGCGGAGCATATGGTGAGTAGAGATTGGATTAAGAAGCATTATCCGGCTGTTTTTAAAGACATTCACTTTGCAGGCATATGGGATGAGATTACCGAGCAATCGCCGCAAAAGACCAAGGCTAAGCTATGCCAGGAGCTCGGCGTAGATTATCTGATTGACGATCAGGTGAAACATTGTATTGGCGTGGATGAGATAGGGGTGAAAGCTTTATTATATGGAGATTACCCTTGGAATAAACATATTGAACTGCCGGAAGGTATCAAAAGAGTACATAACTGGAAAGAAGTAGAAGATTATTTTGAAGGACTTAAAGATAAATAATTTTAGCGCGCGGGTGTCGTCTTTGGTAGCCCAGATACCTGAGGGAAGGGTGATGACTTACGGTCAGCTCGCTGTTTTGTGCGGAAATCCCAGAGCAGCTAGGATAGTAGGCGGAATCGCTCATTTTGGCGATACAAATCTTCCGTGGCAAAGGGTGGTTAACAAACAGGGAGGACTGGCCCGCGGATACCCCGGAGGGCTTAACGGCCACAAGAAAGCCTTAGAGGCCGAGGGTGTAAAAGTAGACGATAACTACCAGGTGGATATAAATAAACTCCTATGGCGACCAAAATCCTAAAACCGAAAACACGCCCCCTTATTGTGATAGTAGGACAGACGGCTTCAGGAAAAACTGATTTGGCTATAAAAATAGCTAGAAAACATAAAGGCGAGATTATCTGCGCCGATTCGAGAACTATTTACAAGGGAATGGATATAGGCACGGCTAAGCCTAGCGACGAGCAAAGGAGAGAAATCAGACATCATTTACTAGATTTGATAGAGCCGGACCAAGCTTATTCAGCCAGTGAATTCAAAGATGAGGCTATAGAATGCTTAAAAAATATCTATTCAAGGGATAAGTTGCCTATTGTGGTCGGAGGGACCGGACTTTATGTTGATAGCTTGATATACAATTTTGATTTTGGGAAAACGCCTGATCCGGAATATCGTAGCCGGCTGGAGAGGCTGGATATAGCTTCGCTGCAAAAACAAGTAAGAAAATTAGGCTTGAAAGAAACAGATATAAATTTTAAAAACAAAAGACATCTGATTAGAGCTTTAGAAAACGGGGGCTTGGTCAGGACAAGGAAACCGCTTAATAAAAACACATTGCTATTAGGCGTCCTTACTAATAAAGATAAGCTGAGGCTCCGCATAAGAGAAAGAAACGAAAAAATGATCAAAATGGGTCTTGAGAAAGAGGTTAGATTTCTGGCAGGAAAATATGGCTGGGAAGCCCCCGGTCTGAATTCTATTGCGTATAAGGAGTGGAAGGGCTATCTTGCGGGCACGGATAATATTGATATGGTCAAAGAAAATATGTTCAAAAATAATTGGCAGTATGCCCGCCGCCAAAAAATATGGTTCAAAAGAGATCCTAATATACGATGGTTCACCTCTGTTGACTTCTTGATTCGTCAGGTGGATCAATTTTTGATACAATATTGATCATGGTTGAGCAATTGTTTGGGTCAAAAACGCGTGTTAAGTTATTGCAGTTATTTTATGGAAATCCAAATCGCTCATTCTATGTCCGTGAGATTACCAGGAAGATTGACGAGCAGATTAATTCGGTCAGACGCGAATTGGCCAACTTGTTGAGTATAGGGATTATTTCCTCGGAAAACACGAATAATAAGCTTTATTATGAGGTGAACCAAAAATACGAGCACTATAAACCTCTTTCGCAGATATTTAGTAATTCCGCCGTTAAAACACCTGGAGACGAAGGGGCGGAGGAGGATGACCTTAAGAGTTTGGGCAATGTCGAGCTGGCAATATTAACCGGTCAGTTTACCCGGGACGACAGAAGCGGAGTGGATTTATTACTCGTAGGAGATTTAAACCAGACACAGGTCGGCAAATATGTGTCAAAACTTGAAAAGAAAGAAAACAGGGAAATAAGATATGCTACCATGTCAGCCACCGAATTCAGCTACAGGAAGAATCTTAATGACAGATTCTTAGTAACCGTTTTAGAGTCAAAAAAACAAATTTTGGCGGACAAGGTAAGTCTGTTGGAAAATAAGAAAGAAAATAATAAGAATAAGAAAAAAGAAGAAAAAGAGGAGTAGTTATGGAAGCCGAATTTTACGGGGCTAATTGTATTCGTTTGCGTTCAAAAAACGTCAGTGTGGTAGTGGATGATTACGAGAAGGATAAGGGAAAGCTAGTAATAAAACCCAATGATATAGCTGTTTTTACCAATGAATATAGCCAAGAGGTGAAATCCGCTTTTTCGATAGATCAGCCGGGCGAATATGAGGTAAACGATATATCCATACAAGGCATTGCCGCCAGATCGCATATGGATCAAGAAGATAAAAAGACCTTTCGTCATCAATGATTTCCGGGTCGTGGTTACCGGACATATTTACCCTGATCTGTCAGAACAGCAGCTTGAAGCAATAGGTATGGTAGATGTGCTTTTTGTACCTGTGGGCGGGAACGGCTTTACTCTGGATAGCATTGGCGCCCTAAAGGTTATACGTAAGATAGGACCAAGCATAGTAGTGCCAACGCATTATGCCGATAAAGGCGTAAAATATGAAGTGCCCCAGGCGGAGCTTGCCGAAGTGCGCAAGACGCTTTCAATGGAGCCCGCCGAAGAACTTGACCAATTGAAGCTAAAAGGCCGAGAGTTCGCTGAAGGAACCAAGCTGATAATTTTGAAAAAACAATAGAGAAGCTATTTCTTAACGGCTTTTCCTGCTTCTGCGGTTGAAAGCAGGCCTTTTTTCTTCAAAGTACGCAGACCGGCTGCGCTGAGCTTCATTTTAACCTTCTTGCCGTCTACGATAATAGTTTTCGATTGCAAATTAGGCTTCCAGACTTTAGGGGTTCTTCTTAGCGAGAAGCTTACATTATGGCCGAATTGCTTGCCTTTACCGGTGATTTCACATTTTTGCATAGAAGGACATTGTAACTTTTTTTATCTTATAAATCAACATTCAGACTTGATAGCCTTTGAGTTATACTAGTTTGATATGAACGGAGGGTTGAACGCGGTACAATCTTTAGACTTAGCAACGATTGCTATTGTCTTTTTTTCACTGGTAATTTCAATAACCCTTCATGAAGCAATGCATGCCTTTACTTCCCATTGGCTGGGAGATGACACCGCCTATCTGGAAGGAAGGATTTCTTTAAATCCTTTCCGGCATGTTGATCTCTTCGCTACCGTGCTGCTACCACTTATTACCCTCATACTTTTCAAGGTTCCTTTGCTGGCGGCCAAGCCGGTTCCATTCAACCCGAACAGGGTTAAATTCGATGAATTCGGAGCTGCCCTAGTGGGCATAAGCGGCCCGCTCACCAATCTGTTTTTGGCTGTTTCTACCGCGGGGTTCATAAACTTATTTAGCAACTCTATAGGAGCCGGCTTGCTTGATGTACTATTGATATTCTTGCTGGTGAATGTGGGTCTTTTCGTCTTCAATATGATGCCCATACCGCCCCTGGACGGCTCACGACTGGTCTATGCTTTTGCTCCAGAATCCGTGCAGAAATTTATGGCTAGCATGGAACAGTTCGGCGTCTTTATAGTTTTTGCCCTTGTTTTGTTCATCCCGGCTTATTTTGATCTGATTATTAGTTTAAACAGGTCTATAATACAGTTTTTACTTAATGTATAATTAAAATGTCGAGCATTAGCCGATATGATTTACTCAACAGTTCATAGAACGGGAAATCAATATTCTGGACAGCTGCGGTTGACCAATGAGATTACCCACCTGGCTCGTCCGGGTTAATTATAAAGGCTTAGCAGCTCGACTTTTTCATGCAAACAATCTCGGGGATTGGCGCAGTTGGTAGCGCGCACGGCTGGGGGTCGTGAGGTCGCTGGTTCGAATCCAGTATCCCCGACCATGTTAAGATATACGAATATGTGGCAAAAAAAAGATAATGCGCTTTACCGCAGGTTTGAGTTTAATGATTTTGAAGAATCCTTCAGTTTTATAGAGAAGATTGCCGAAATAGCGCGCCGCCAAAACCATCATCCTAAGATAATTAATGAGTATAACGTGGTAGAACTATGGCTTTCTACCCATAGCAAGGGCAATATAGCTACCGAGAAAGATGAGCGGTTTGCTGCCGAGGTGGACGACATATTTGATACAAAAAATAAGAAAGATAATTTTAAATTAGAAGAAGCCAGGCTCTATACGGATGGCGGCTCCAGGGGCAATCCGGGTCCATCTGCATTAGGCTATGCAATTTTTGATATGGATGACAAAGTAATAGAAAAGAACAGTCGCTATCTGGGAGTTGCGACTAACAACCAGGCTGAGTACCAAGCCCTAAAAGAAGGACTTGAGGCGTCGCTTATATTAGGGGTGAAAAAAATAAATGTGTTTATGGATAGCCTACTTGTAGTTAACCAGCTTAAAGGGCTCTACAAAGTTAAAAATAGCGATTTGATGCCGGTGAATCAATCCGTCAGAAGAATTCTTACCGAGTTTGAATCATATACTTTATCCCATATACCAAGGGAACAGAATAGTATTGCTGATGCTATGGTCAATGAATGCCTGGATGAAGTAAAAAATTCTGATATATAATATAAAGGTCAGATTATCGGCTAATCGCTCTTTTAGAGAGGAAAGTCCGGGCAGCATAGGGAAGGACAGTTGTTAACGGCAACCGGAGGCGACTCCAGGGAAAGTGCCACAGAGACTAAACATCCGCCCCCGGGCGGTTAAGGTGAAAAGAGTGAGGTAAGAGCTCACAGTTCCGATAGGCGACTATCGGAAGAGGTAAACCCTGTCTGCTGCAAGGAAGTATGTCTTCATATAGGTTCCCGCCGAAGGCATTCTATACAAACCGCTTGACCCGTAGGGCAACTTGCGGGCTAGATAGATGATTAGCACCCTTTCAGGGTACAGAACCCGGCTTACAGATAATCTGGCTTTATTTTTTAGCGGCTTCGACGATTTTACTGAATACTTTAGGCTCATTTACAGCCAATTCAGCCAGTACCTTACGATTCAGCTCTATATTATTTTTCTTTAGGCCGGCTATTAGCTTACTGTAAGAGATATCATTTTGCCTGGCAGCTGCGTTTATACGGGTATTCCAAAGCATTCTAAATGTTCGTTTGCGGTTTTTCCTATCTCTGGTGGCATTTACCAAAGCTCTAGTAACAGCCTGCTTGCCTCGTCTTACACTAGATCTGTTGGCCCGGCTGAAACCTTTAGTAGCTTTCCGTATTTTATTGTGTTTTTTGCGTGCGGCCTCGCCTTTCTTTACGCGCATAATTAAACTCCGAGCTTCCTTTTGATATTTTTCTTGCTCTTACCGAGTATATTGCTGGCAATAGCTAGTCTTCTTTTGCTTGAAGCCCGCTTTTTCTGAAGGAAATGGTTGCCAGCCGAACGGCGTCTAAGCAACTTGCCCGACTTCGTCGGCTTTACTCTTTTCTTTGTTCCGCTGTGGGTCTTGAGTTTCGGCATTTGTTCTCCTGGTTATTCTCTTTGGATTTATTTACTTATTACTTTCATAGATTGATTGGGACGGACTACGAATATTAACTGTTTCCCGGCAAGCTGCGGCTGTTGTTCGACTATTGCGTGCTCTCCCAACAGCTCGATTACCTTCTCGGCCAGTCCAAAACCTAATTCTTTATGGGCCAGCTCTCTACCTCTGTAAAAAATAACCAGTTTAACCTTATGGCCGTTTTCTAGAAATTTTTTAACCTTGCTTAGCTTTACCTCTAAATCATGGTCGCCTATTTTAAGGCCGAACCGCATCTGCTTTACTTCAAGAGTTTTAGCATTGCGCCGGTTTTTTTGAAGTTGTTTCGTACGTTGGTAGTTGTACTTACCCCAATCAACAATCTTAGCTACCGGTGGATTCGCATTCGGTGAGATCTCGACCAAGTCTAGCTCTTGATCAGAAGCTAGCTTTAGGGCCTCAGCCTTTGAGATAACTCCTATCTGATTACCGCTCTGATCTATAACGCGCAGGGTACTAGCCTTTATCGCATAGTTCAGCCGAGGTTTCTTACTGATTACAAATCTC
>CAMLDK010000028.1 GCA_946478995.1 uncultured Candidatus Saccharibacteria bacterium
GGCGGGATCGATTACGAACATCTAAAAGATCGTGATATCCCCAAGCTTCGCCGCAAAATCGGCGTGGTATTCCAGGATTTTAAGCTATTGCCGAATAAGACGGTTTTTGAAAACGTAGCTTTTGCGCTGGAAATAGCTGGAATGAGCAATAAAGAAATAAAATATACCGTACCTAAAGTACTTAATATAGTAGGTCTGAAAGGCAAGCAGAAAAGCTACCCCCGGGAACTTTCCGGCGGCGAGATGCAGAGGGTCGCTATAGCAAGGGCGGTAGTCCGCCAGCCCAAGATATTAATAGCAGACGAGCCAACCGGGAATCTGGACCCTAAGCATGCCTGGGATGTTATAAAAGTTTTGGAAAAGATCAATAAATACGGTACTACGGTGCTTTTAACTACTCATAACCAAGAGATAGTCAATCGTCTTAAACGAAGAGTGATTACCATTGACGACGGAAGGATACAAAGCGACCGGGCGCGAGGAGGATATTCGGCCTGATGAAGCGCAAAATGATTACTTTCTATAGGGTGATCCGTACCGGCTGTATAAATTTTGTGCGCAATTTTACACTAAGCGTGGCTGCCACGGCCGTCATGGTCATTACCTTAACTATCGTGCTTTTTGCCGTTATAGCGAACGCCACTTTCAACAATACGATCAAAGATATCAACAGTAAGATCGACATATCCATCTACTTAAAGGACTCGGTAACTGACGAGCAAAGAGATAAGTTTATTGCCGAGCTAAGCGGGCTGCCAAACGTCGAGTCCATCGAATATCTATCCAAAGACCAGGTACTTGAACAATACAGGGAAGACAACAAGGATAATATCGACTTGCTTTTAGCGATCTCCCAGACCGATAATCCATTGCCGGCTACGATAAAGATTGACCCGCTGGATCCGGGTAATAACGAAGAAATCAAAAAAGTCGTTGAAAATGAGCAGAATAAGCAGCTTCAATCCGATGAAACATCATATTCCGGTGACCGCAAAGAAGCGATAGATAAGATTACCCATGCTACATCGGTGCTTCAAAGGGCGGTGCTGATAGGCATAATCGTATTCGGTGTCATCTCGATGCTGATAATCTTCAACACTATCCAAATGGCAATATTTAACCGCAGGGAAGAGCTAAGGATCATGAGGCTGCTCGGAGCGACCCCATGGTATATCCGCGGACCTTTTATAGTTGAGACGATGGTCTATGGCGTCATCTCGGCAATTATTTCCATAATGCTTGGCAACTCTTTATTTACTATTCAAACCCAGGCTTTTGAAGCCAATAGTCTGGGGCTGCTTGACATGACTTACGCCAGCGAATATTTTGCCGCTAATTTTTGGAAATTCTTTGCCGGCCTGCTTGTCGCAGGCGTGGTCATAGGCGCGCTATCCGCTTTGATCGCCACAAAAAGATATTTGAAAATGTCCAATCCTACCGGGGGAGTGGACTTCCGGTTGTTCAGAAAGTAAACATTCTGTTAATATATACATAAGCGTAATTTTACAGCCTACAATCCTTATCGATTGCGCGATACCCTAAACAAAGATCTCACAAGAAAATAAAGTCGCATCCAGCTCAAGAGAATAAAGTGATGTAGCTTGTTAGCCTAATAAAGTATCAAAAACATCTTGAACCAGTAAGGAGGTTATGCTATAATGTTATCTGTTAATTCAAAAACAAAAAGAATCAAAACAAAAATGGCGAAAAAGAAGAATTCAAACCATATAAGTCTTTTCAGCAAACAGGGGTTTGCCGCTTTTACATTTCTCGTAGCTGTAGTCGTAGGGCTGTCGAGTTTTTCTTTGGTGAAAGCAGATGAGTACGACGCTAAAATAAAAAAACTTGAACAGCAGAACAATCAGAAGCAGGTAGTCTATGATGAGCTTGGAGCCGAAGCGAGCAACATAAAAGACGCTATAGGTAAGCTGCAAGCCGAGATTGATTCGAAGCAAGCTACTATCAGTAAATATCAAAAAGAAGTCCAGGTGCTGGAGCAAGAAATCGACGCCGCTCAAAAAGAGCTGGACGAACAAGAAAGAATTCTTGGCGAGATGATCAAGACTATGTATGTTGAAGGCGATATAACCACGCTTGAAATGCTTGCGACCAGTAAGAATCTTAGCGATTTCTTTGATAAGCAGCAGTATCGTGAGAGCGTCCGCAACAAGATAAAAGAAACGCTGGATAAGATTACCCAGCTGAAACTTGATTTAAGTACGAAAAAACAGAAAACCGAGAAACTGTTAAATGAGCAAAAAGCCTTGCAATCCGAGCTTTTAAAACAGCAGTCCAAGAAAAACCAGTTGCTTTCATTGACTGAAAGCCAGCGAAACACGGTTGAAAGCAATATGATCAGAAATAACAAGAAGATCGCCGAACTAAGAAGGCAGCAGGCTATAGAAAACGCCAAGCATCAGTCCGGCGGCAGCATTGTAACGAAAGGCAAGTGCGGCGGCGGATATCCAGCCGATGCGATCAATAATTTTGGTGCGCACTGGGGGTGCAGGTATCCTCAGGACAACACAATAGATAACTGGGGCATGTATAACCGCGAGTGCGTAAGCTATACGGCTTGGAAGGTCTATGCCAGCGGCCGGCATATGCCATACTGGGGCGGACACGGAAATGCACATTTATGGGATGATAACGCACGGGCGGACGGCATTCCTGTCAGCAGAACGCCAAGGGCGGGTGACGTTGCCGTTGCTCACTGGGGCTCACTGGGACATGTCATGTATGTAGAGTCGGTTAATCCTAACGGTACGATAAATATCAGCCAGTACAATGCCGATTATAACGGTACTTACTCAGAGGTATATGGGCTGTCTACTTCCGGACTGGTCTTCATACACTTCCGTTAAAGCAACTATCCTTCTTGGTGTACAATTATTAGCATTGTGACGAGACACTTTTTGCAGTCTGAGGCGTGGGCTGATTTTCAAAAAGCCCGAGGAAATGAAGTGTTCTTAGAGAAACAAAAAAATTGGAGTTTTATGGCTATTTTGGAAAATAGTTCAAGCCGCCTGGCCAAAGGGAAGAGGCTTTACGTACCTTATGGGCCGACAGCAGAAAACCTTGAAGCCCTAGATGAAGCCCTGCAAGCTCTGAGTGCAATAGCTAGTAATCATAAAGCCGGCTACATAAGAGTCGAGCCTCCAGGGAAATTTAGTGAAGAAGAATTAAAATCCAAATGCCTCATTAGAGCCTCGCGCTTTTTCCAGCCCCCGCAGACATGGCAGATCGACCTGAAAAAGCCCAAGGATGAAATCTTAAAACATATGTCTTCGACAAACCGGAACTTATTTAATACGGCCGCTAAAAAAGGGCTAAAATTTGAAATTAGCTATGATCTGAAAAATTTGGACAGTTTTCTTGGCATGATTCATAACGTTGCGGCCAGAACCGGTATAAAACCTCATTCGGACAGGTATTTCGAGCTTATGGCAAAAAGTTTGTTCCCAAAACGCTCGGCCGGCTTGGCATTTGGTTATTTAGGCCAAAAACCTATAGTAAGCGCACTATTTTTTGAGGATAAGCCGGCAAAAACCAGATACTATGCGCATGCCGGGTCGTTTGATGAAGCCAGAAAGATTCAAGCCAATTCACCCCTTTTGTCCTATTTGATCATGGATGCCAAAGAAAATGACATGGAAGTATTTGACTTTTATGGAGTATCAAAAGAAAGTGATATCGATCACCGTTGGGCAGGATTCAGCAAATTCAAAAGATCGTTCGGCGGTTATGAAAAACAATTCAATGGCACTTGGGAGTTGCCGATAAATAAGCTAAACTATAAAATCTTAAGCGTTAGCCGTAAATTGACTGGTAAAATAAAGAGATAAAGAGGGAAAAAGGTGGACAGTACGCAAAAGAAAAAATTAAAAAAGATTCATCTGCTAAAAATTTTTGCTGGAGCATTCGTTATATTTTGGCTGGGATTCTATGCGTCCGATGCCGGGCTTATTAAAATTAATTTAGACGGTAGGAAAGATCCCCAAAACGGTGAGGGACTGCCAAAGCAATTAGACTACAAAGCCGTTGAAGAAATTTATTCCAAGCTAAAAGCTAATTTTGACGGAGAGCTTGATGCTAAGAAACTGGAAGACGGCCTGCGCGAAGGACTGGTCAGGGCGGCAGGCGATCCTTACACCGAATTCCTGGACGAAAAGGCCAGCAAAGAATTCCAGGAGAACCTTAGCGGATCTTTCGAAGGCATAGGTGCCGAACTTGGCAAAAAAGATGAGTTGATAGTGATAGTATCGCCGATAGCCGGCTTTCCTGCGGAAAAAGCCGGTTTAAGGGCAAATGACGCTATCGTAGAGATCAACGGGGAACCGTCAGTCGACTTCAGCATTACGCAGGCAGTCGAAAAAATCCGCGGGCCGAAGGGGACGGAAGTCAAGCTGGGTATTATCAGGGACGGTAAGCGGCTTGATTTTAAGTTAACCCGGGACACCATATCCATACCGAGCGTAAAAACAGAAAAAGCGGACGGCAACATAGGCGTCATAAAGGTCAGCCGTTTTAGCGAAGATACCGCCCAGCTGGTACGGGAAGCCGCAATAAAGTTTAAAAATGAAGATGTCAAAGGGATTATTTTAGATCTCAGGGGTAACCCTGGCGGTCTTTTGAACGCTTCAGTAGAAGTCGGAAGTGTCTGGCTAGCCAAAGGGCAGACGGTTCTGCAAGAAAAGAAAGGCGAGGAGGTAGTAAAAACCTACTTTGCTGAAGGGAATCCTGTTTTAAACGGTGTTAAGACCGTAGTTCTGATCAATGAAGGAAGCGCCAGCGCCAGCGAAATCGTAGCGGGAGCGCTCAGTGACCACGGAGCAGCTCAGCTTGTAGGAGTGAAAAGTTTTGGCAAGGGCAGCGTACAAGAGGTAGACCAGCTGGATTTCGGCGGCATATTAAAAGTAACAATAGCCCGCTGGTATACGCCTAAAGGCATCAACATAGATAAAGACGGCATTAAGCCGGATAAAGAGGTGAAATTAACTCAAAAAGATATTGACCGGAAAAAAGATCCCCAGCTCGACGCAGCCACCCAAATAATTAAACGTTAAGTAAAACCCAAGTAAATTTTATTTAAAAAAGCACATATTACTAATAAACGCCTTGTAAGCCCTCCTTTTTTTAACAGATATGTGATAATATAGTTTGTATATTTTAAGAGGGAGAGAGTATTAGCGGTGGCTAAGCCGACGAAGTATATTTTTGTTACAGGCGGAGTACTTTCCGGGATCGGAAAGGGTATAACGGCCGCCTCGATCGGAAATATTCTTAAAGCCCGCGGAATCTCTGTTAACATCCAAAAATGCGACCCTTATCTGAATGTCGATGCCGGCACGCTTAACCCGGGTGAACACGGCGAATGTTTTGTAACCATAGACGGTGCCGAAACAGATCTTGACCTGGGCCACTACGAAAGATTCCTGGACATAAGGCTGGATAAAAGAAGCAGCCTGATGAGCGGCTATCTATTGCAACAGCTTATATCCAACGAAAGGGCTGGAAAATTCCTGGGGAAAACAGTTCAGGTCATCCCTCATTTCACTAACGCCATACAGCAGAAGATTATTGAAGCTGGAGACGGTTTTGACGTCCATATCGTAGAAATAGGCGGTACGGTAGGAGATTATGAAAGCCCGGCTTTCATAGAAGCTATAAGAGAAATGGGACTGAAGCTGGGCAAAGAAAATTGCCTGTATGTCCATGTAGTTTATCTGCCGTTTTTAGGTACCAGTAAAGAAATCAAGACCAAGCCCGCCCAAAATGCCGTAAGGGATCTTAGGGGAGCCGGGATCGTGCCGGATGTGCTAGTAGCTAGAAGTGAATTTGAAGCATCAGAAGAAGTGCTGCAGAAGCTAAGTCTCTATGCCGGAGTAGCCCGGGAAGCGTTAGTCCAGCTGCCGAATGCAAAAACAATTTACGAAGTACCTCTTACCCTGGAGAAGACCGGCATAGGCGATTATATAGCCGGACGTCTGTCCGTCGGCAAGAAGCCGGACTTATCGGAATGGAAAAAGATGGTTGATAACGCCCTGAACCGTTGGGATAAGAAAGTAAGCGTGGCGGTTGTTGCGAAGTATCTCGATAATCAGGATACTTATATATCGGTTTTTGAAGCATTAAAATCTGCGGCTTGGGCCAATAAGACCGAGCTGGAAATACATTGGGTGGATGCCGAAAGCCCAGAGGCAATTTCTTCCTTTGATAAATATGACGGTTTGCTGATTCCCGGCGGTTTCGGCGGACGGGGAATAGAAGGTAAGATTGCCGCCGCGCAATACGCCCTTAAGCATAAAAAGCCTTATCTCGGTCTCTGTTTAGGGTTGCAGGTAGGTGTCATAGCAGCCGCTAGAAATGGCGGCTTAACCGACGCTAATTCAGCGGAGTTCGATAAATCCAGCAAAAACCTGGTGATTGATACGATGAGCGACCAGAAGGGCAAAGAAGAGACCGGTGGAACTATGCGGCTTGGCGATTACCCCTGCGTCATAGAAAAGAACACATTAACAGAAAAACTTTACAAGCAAAAAGATATCCTGGAAAGACACAGGCACAGATATGAATGCTCGAACGAATACAGGGACCAGTATGAGAAGTGGGGAATAAGGATAGCCGGCCACAGCCCCGATAAAAGACTCGTTGAAATAATAGAAGGTATAGATCATCCGTTTTTCGTAGCCAGCCAGTTCCATCCGGAATTTAATTCCCGGCCTAACCGTTCTCATCCGATGTTTGATGGCTTCATCAAATCCCTTGTAAATTAAAGTAGTTTGGAATAAGATTAATTAGATGACCGATGAAAACAAAAACAATAAAAAAATCTTATTAGTTGAAGACGACGACAGGCTGGCAAGCGTATATGAGACGCGTTTGCAGTCAGAAGGCTTTACGACCAAGCGCGTAGCTAATGGCGAAGATGCGCTGGCGATGGCGCTGCAGGTCAAGCCCGACCTGATCTTGCTTGACGTGATGATGCCGAAGGTAAGCGGATTTGATGTTCTTGATATCCTCAGAAATACGCCGGAAACCTCAAATATTAAGATAATCATGCTGACCGCGCTAAGTCAGGAAAGTGATAAACAGCGAGCTGTTTCTTTAGGAGTAGACGATTATTTGATCAAGTCCCAGGTGGTGATCGCCGACGTAGTTGACAGGGTTAAAAAACAGCTTAATCTAAGCTAATATTTATTCGACTGAAACTTCAGTCCGCGGGACTGACTTGCCGGAAAATGTCTTGAATTTGCGTTTAGTAAATTTAACTATCCCATCCCGATCGGCGTGGATGGTAAAGTTACGGCTCATCTTAGTGCCTGAACCGGGCCTTTTGGTCATGCCTGCCTGACGGACTATTATCTGGCCTGTCTTGACTTTTTGGCCGCCAAATAGCTTCACACCCAGCCTCTTGCCAGGTGAGTCATGAACGTTTTTAGCCGAACCGCCAGCTTTGACTTTTGACACTTGATTATTTCCTTTCGATGACTACCAGCTCGCGAGCAACTATTTGATCAGGACGATGGTAGATTAGTTCATTATTGTCAGCATGGACAAACTTTAAACGATTGTAGCCTAATTCGGTTACTTTATCAAGGGTAGTTAAGTGCCAAAAGCCCTTTTTGGTTTTCCAGGCCGGCAGGGCAAGACACATACGGAAACCGGATTTTGTTTGCCGGGCAGTGTTTTTTAAGAAGTTTTCCAATATCGCGTCAGGACCTTTAGCTATTTTTTTCAGGTCTTCCGAGGTGGGCAATATAGACAGGGGTTTTCCTAAGAATATTTCACTGGCTACCACATCGGCCTGCTCAAGCTTAACTTTTGTAGCATCTGAGACGGCTAGGGAATATATCTCGCTAGGGGTAGTTCCTCCCGGGCAGACCTGACTGCCTTGGGCTATAAGCCAATCTAAGTTTTTCTTTGAATATTCGATCATACGCGGGTTGATATCGGAGCCGATAGCTTCGTATCCCATCAAAAGCGCTTCCTGCAGTACAACGCCTGTTCCGCAGAAAGGGTCAATAACTTTAAGGTTAGAATCATAAGACGGCCCTACAGCCAGATTAATTATTATCTGGGCAAGCTTAGGAGGCAGCATACCGACTTTTGCATCGCGATAAGGCCGGTTTTGATCGCGGGCTGCGTATTTTTCTATGTCCTGGACGGCAATTGATTGGGCAACTATAGTTTTGTTTCCGTTGCGCACAAAAACCAATTCCCAGCCAAGTTTGCGTGTCAGGCCGTTATGAAAGACCTGGGCTGAATTCAGAGCGAGCTCTTTATTGGGGACGGTTCTTACGCTGCGGCCGGTAGCCTTAACAGCTTTTTTTACTTTGATTGCCGTGTTGCTGACAGACCCACTATCGGTCTTTAAGCCGTAGATACTTAATCCTAGCGTCAGTTTTCCTTCTTCCAGGTTTTTTGCCTGTTCAGGAACAGCTTGGCAAAGAAACTGACTAATCTTGTCCCATTCGACTGTATCTAGTTCAAGAAGAACTTTACAGAACTTAACCATCCCGCCAAAACGGGCAAAATTAAAATCCTCCGGCTTTATATCTATCAAGCTGGCTACAGTTCCAACGGGACGGATTTTATGCGAACCGTAAATACTTTCCAGCTCGGCTCTGCCAAGTTTTGGCTGTCTTCCGTGAACAATTAGGACTTTCTCCATATCCCTACATTCTATCAGCTAAAGTTTTCTTCATCCGGGGAGGATATACTATAAAAATCCTCTCTTTATAAAGTATAATTATAATCTGTGGCAGAGAAGATAAAACGCAAATGGCGCAAAATTATTACAGCGGTCACATTGGTCGCCTTGGCGGCTTTGGTATATGCGACAAGGGGTGAAATTGCCGATTCGATTTCCAATCTGGGCCGGGTATCGTCAACATTCCTGATATTGGCGGCCATCTTTAAAGTAGCCACTTTCCATACTTATACCAAGATGTACCAAGGGCTGTTTAAGATATTGGGCAAAACTATCAAATATAAGCCCATGATGATAGTCGCATTGGAGCTGAATTTTGTTAATAATGTCTTTCCCAGCGGCGGTGTCACGGGATTTTCTTATTTTGGTATCAGGATGAAAAAATTTCAACTCAGGGCTTCTACTTCGACACTGGTGCAAATATTAAGGTTTGCCATAATATTCATCACCTTCATGCTGATGATCTTCAGCGGTTTGTTTATTTTAGCTTTATTCTCCGGGATAAATAATCTGACTATTTTATTTACCAACACTTTGTCGGTACTGCTGACGGTCGGTATTGTCCTGAGTATTTATATAATAGGCAGCCGCAGCCGGATCGATAGTTTTTTCACCTTTTTAACAAGGGTCTTAAATAAAATCATCCAGATTATCCGCCCCAAACATCCGGAAACTATAAACATCAAAAGAGCCCGGGCAGGGTTCATTAATCTGCACGAGAATTACCTGGAGTTAAAGCGTAAATATAAAGATCTTCTAAAGCCAAGTATTTACGCGCTTATATCTAACATTTTTGAAGTAGCTACCTTATACTGCGTCTTTTTAGCCTTTGGGCAGACATTGAATCCGGGGGCGGTAATAATAGCTTACGCCGTTGCCAACTTCGCCGGGCTGGTATCAGTCCTACCGGGCGGAGTAGGCATCTACGAAGCTCTTATGACGGCCGTTCTGGCAACTACGGGCGTGCCGCCTGCCGTCAG
>CAMLDK010000029.1 GCA_946478995.1 uncultured Candidatus Saccharibacteria bacterium
TTCAAAACAAAGTAATTTAACTAAAGGGTTGGAGGCATAAAATGGCAACCAGACAGGACATTTTAGCCGCTACGGAAGTAGCGAAAAACAAAATAATCGAAAAGCTGGTAACAAAATACGATGTTCAGGTGGCTTGCGATACTATCAGGGATGAAATACTCGATAGTATTCAGGCTATGAGGTTGGAAGACCAAGCTTCATTGCGTCAGGCGAACGCCATGCGGGACCAGATCTGGCGCAAGCTGCAGGATCTGGAAAAAGAGCTGGAGAAACTCCGCGCCGAAATCACATCGGCTAAAACAAATTCTATTTAGTCCGCAGGGCCTCTAAGAACTATTGGGTGGACGAAGCTATTTCCTTGTTTTTGAAATACTCGATCTCGTTGACGATACTTAGAAGCGCCTGGGCACGGGTTTTATTGTCTTCAATCTTATCGGCCGCCTGATAGGCTTCATTGACCAGGTCTTTGTTATCCGTAGCCTGGATGATCATCATTAGGGCCCGGTATTTTTCTTCCGGGTGCAGGTCCAGTTCATTCACCAGAGGCTCAAGTTTCTGCAAAGCCTCCTTTTTTATCGGATCCAGACTGCTGGCATCGGGCTGGGAAGCAGGCGCACTTGTCTCCGTAGCGGCCGTAGGTGCCGGAACGTCGCTCGGCGGGGCTGGCGGTTCGCCTTCTACGGGTGGGGCGTCAGAAGTGCTTGCCGCTGCCTGCGGCAGATCAGGAATCGGGCTTTCGGGTTGCGGCGGGAAACCCCCAAGGCTTAAACCGGGTACGCTATCACTGGAGACATCTTCATCCTTGACCGCGCCGCCGGCCGATTTGGTTTGATCATCTTGCATTCCCGCCCCCTTATCCATATAAAACGGATTTTTCTTTTATCATTTTCCAATTTACAATTATACAGTAGCAAAGTTTTGCTCGTAAACAAAAGCACTATGAACTAGGGAGGTTCCATTTGTCGGTTTTAGATGATTTGAAGATGATTCATCAAAGGGATTCCGAAGATACCTTGGGGGTCGCGGCCAGACAGTGGCAACAGCTTAAACATGAATTTGAGGTGCCGGCCTTTGAAGCCCAAAAGCGTAAAAATGTAATACTTGCCGGCATGGGCGGGTCAGCGTTAGCCGCCGAAATATTCAGAAGCTGGCCGAAGACTGATTTACCCTTTGAGATAGTAAGGAATTATGACATTCCACGTTATTCGGACAGCTCAACACTTTTCATAGCCTCAAGTTATTCCGGTAACACCGAAGAAACATTAAGTGCTTTAGCCCAGGCCGAAGAAAAAGCTTGTCAAATAGCGGTCATAGCTTCCGGCGGCGAATTGGAAAATATCGCAGCCGCCAGAGGCTACCCATTTTTTAAAATACCGGCGGGCTTGCAGCCAAGAATGGCGGTTTTTTATAACTTTGCCGCCCTTACCCATCTTTTTGCTTCTGCCGGACTGGTAGGGAAAGAGAGGCTGGCGGAACTTAAGAAATCAGCCGAGTGGCTAGGCGAGCAATCCGAGAACTTTCTTCCTGACGTGCCGGCTTCTAAAAATAAAGCCAAACAGCTCGCGCAAGAACTTATGGGCAGCTCGGTCGTAGTTTATTCCGGGCCCAACTTGTATCCGGCCGCTTATAAATGGAAGATCAACATCAATGAAAATGCTAAAACCATAGCTTGGTGCAATCAATACCCGGAGTTCAACCATAATGAGTTTTTGGGCTGGACATCGCATCCGGTAGATAAGCCCTATAAAATCGTGGAGCTGAGGAGCAACCTGGAAAATGAGAGGATCCAAAAAAGATTTATGGCTAGTGAGAAACTGCTTTCGGGCAAGCGGCCGCATCCGGAGGTCGTTGCCGCGGAAGGCGGGACGGAGCTTGAGCAACTTCTTTGGACGATCCAGCTGGGTGATTTCACCAGCATATATCTCGCGCTGTTAAACGGCCTGAACCCCGCTCCCGTGGAACTGATAGAGAGGCTGAAAAGCGAACTTAAAGATTAGCCGGGGCATTATTTTGTATTCAAAAAAGATCAGAACGTCCATAGCAGACCAAGGATTCTTAAGCAGTCTCCTGCTAGCTTGTCTGGTAAGTTGTTTGCTACTCGCGGCCAGGATATTGGTTTCGGACAGCTTACGGTTCGTTTTTTTATATTGGAACCTGGTATTAGCCGTAGTGCCGGCGGTTTTAGCATTCTGGCTGGTCAGAAGAATAAAGCTTTACGGCTGGTATAAATGGCCGCAGATCACCTTGTCTTTCATCTGGCTTAGCTTTCTACCTAATAGTTTTTACCTTGTTACCGATATGGTTCATCTTCGCGCGAATTTCGAAGCCAGCTTTTATTTCGACGTGGTGATGCTGAGCAGTTTTATGCTGAACGGCCTGGCCCTTGGCTTTTACTCTGTACATTTGATCCATAAGGAAATCAGAAGATATTTCTCCCCGAATTTTACATTGGCGGTCATTGGTATGATCTTTTTCCTTTGCAGCTTTGCTACATATCTGGGGCGGTTTGTCCGTTGGAATACCTGGGATATTATTCTTCAGCCGCTCGGACTTTTATTTGACGTGTCAGACAGATTCATCAACCCGGCCGTGCACAATGAAACTTATTTAGCCACTTTTTCATTTTTCATAGTCCTGTTCAGCTCCTATCTGGTAGTCAGCAGCGCGCTTGCAGCCGCCAGGAAATGATTTGATTTTTAAATCATTTATGCTAAAGTATTACTCTATGAGTAAAGTAATCACTAGTTATTCCGCTCGCCGCCGCTCGCGTATATACGGGGGTCGTCCTAACTAGTTGCTAAATTTTAAATAAGCTCCAGACAGCTCCCGAAAGAATCCGGGAGCTTTTTAATTTTTGGAGTAAAAATGAAATTAGATATTGAATGGTCCGCATCTGTCAGCGGAGAGGCGAAATCAGTCGCGCACTATAAAGGGGCACTGGAAGGCCAGCCTGTAGCAGACTTGGTAATAAGCCCTAGAATTACGGAAAGCGGCTTAATCATCGGGGCATTTGCTGTTGAAAATTCCGAAATGTTTGATAGCGTGGCTGCTTCGGCCGCCGTATTTGCCGCTAAAGATAGCGGTCATGAGGAGTTAATGCCCAAGGTCGTACCGATTACAAATAATGCCGGCTTGATCACTCAGCCGAAATAAGGAGAAATTATGGAAAAGAAGACTAAATATAAGAAAATCGCATCGCATGAAGCGGAAAAAGGTCAATTCAGCAAGTGCCTGCTCTTATACTCCGGCGGACTTGATACGTCGGTGATGCTGAAATGGATTCAGGAGGAGTACGGCTGCGAAGTCGTCACTTTGACGGTAGATATCGGCCAGACCGTCGATGATTTGAAGGCTATCAAGCAGAAAGCTTTGGATTTGGGCGCTGCCAGCGCGGAGGTTTATGATGCGAAAGATGAGTTTGCCGACAAGCTGCTGTCCATGGCGATAAAAGCCAATGCCGACTATCAGGGCGGCTATGCGCTTTCAACGCCTCTGGGCAGAATCATCATCAGTGAGATAGCTGTCAAGATCGCCGAAAAGTACGGCTGCGAAGTCGTAGCCCACGGTTGTACCGGCAAAGGCAACGACCAGGTAAGATTTGAGGGATACATAACCACTCTAAACCCGCAGCTGAAAACAATCGCTCCGGTAAGGGAGTGGTCCATGGGCAGACAGCAGCAGATTGCTTATGCCAAGACCAATAATATCCCAATAAAACAGCAGATCGACAAGCCCTACAGTTACGACGAAAATATGTGGGGTAATACAGCGGAGGGCGGTGAGATTGAAGAACCGGCCAAGATACCACCGCTCAAAAATATTCTGCAGTGGTGTAACACGATTGAAGAAACGCCGGATCAACCGGATGTATTAACCGTTGAATATAAAAAAGGCGTCCCGGCGGCTCTCAACGGTAAAAACCTTCAACTGTCGGAAATTATTGCCCTTTGTAATGCTTTAGGAGCAAAGCATGGCGTCGGCGTCTTCCCATTGATAGAGGATAGGCTGGTCGGTCTGAAAGTAAGGGGCATTTACGAAAATCCGGCGGCGGCCATACTCATCGCCGGACATCAAAATCTTGAGCAGCTGGTTTCCACCAGAGAAGAAAATGAGCTTAAGAAATTCATGGACACCAAATGGGCCTACCTGACTTATGGGGCGAAGTGGTTTGATCCGGTGCTGACGCACATCAACAACTTCATAGACAGCCAGAACCAAAAGGTCAGCGGCAAAGTGACGATAAAGTTGTTCAAAGGTTCGGCCATGGTTGTCGCCGTGGAGTCGGCCAATTCGCTGTTTGACTCCAACTTGGCGACGTTTGAGAAAAATGAGACTTTTAATCAGAACTCATCGGCCGGATTCATTGAGCTTTATTCTCTGGCACAAAAAACGGCCAGGCAAGTATTCGATTATGAGAAGGGAGACAAAAATGTCTAAGTTATGGCAAACATCAACAGGGACCAACCCTTTAGTTGAAAAGTACACGGTAGGCAGCGACTATCTGCTTGATGCCAAGCTGCTGCCGTATGATCTAAAGGCTTCAGCGGCGCATGCTAAGATGCTGGCCAAGCTTGGAGTGATCAATAAAACCGAGCTGAAAAAGCTGCTTGAAGGCCTAAACGAGATAAAAAAACTGCATGAATCCGGCAAATTTGAGATATTACCCGCCCAGGAAGATATGCATACTGCGATAGAGCAATACCTTACCAAAAAATATGGCGATACCGGCAAAAAAATCCATACCGGCAGGAGCCGAAACGATCAGATTCTTGTAGCACTCAGGCTCTATATGAAAGACAGCTTGGGACTTATAGAGAAAAAGTCGCAATCGGCTGCCAATGAATTTAAGAAAAAAGCTTCAGAATATAAAGATTTGCCCATGCCGGGCTATACCCACATGCAGAAAGCTATGCCTACTACGGTTTCGAAGTGGCTGGGAAGTTATGCTGATACTCTGGACGACCTGCAGATCATGCTACAGGCTAACCTGAAGCTGATAGACCAAAATCCGCTTGGGTCGGCTTCCGGTTTTGGGATAGATAATTTCGATTCGGACAGGAAATACACTGCGGACGAATTAGGTTTTGCCAGAGTCCAGGAAAATGAGATGTACTGCGGGAATAGCAGGGGGTTTTTCGAGCTTGTCTGTATGCAGAATATGAATCTGACAATGGCGGTCTGTTCGAAATTCGCTGCCGACATGCTGCTATTTACGACCCAGGAGTTCAACTACTTTAGTCTGCCGGATGATTTCACGACCGGCTCTTCGATAATGCCGAATAAGCGGAATTATGACGTGTTCGAAATAATGAGAGGTTCGGCGAGCATCCAAAACGGCTATTCGCAGCAGGTGCAAGGGGTAATAAGCACTTTAGGCAGCGGTTTCCAGAGGGACCTGCAGCTTACCAAAGAGCCCTTTGTCAAAGGGGTTGAGCTGACAACCTCAACTCTTGAAGTCTTAATAGAGCTTATACCTAACATCACCTTAAACGAAGAAAAGCTGATTCAATCCATGAGTGAAGATTTGTTCGCCACGGAAAAAGTCTACAAGCTCGTGGAAGCCGGCATGACCTTCAGGGATGCATATAAGAAAGTTAAAAAACAATTTGATTAATCTGCATGAAATATAAGTTTGAACAATTGAGCGCAGACGTCCCTGCCCATTGCGAAGCCGCTTCGCAAGTGGCCGTATGGTCCATTGAGCGTCCTACCATGAAGATTTACACCGCTGACGAAATTAGAAACCATCCGCTGGGTGTCGTGGCTTTCGACGGCACGGGCGACTTAGCAGGCCATGTAGCGGTAACCCGTGTAGACGAGATAAATGGCGGGCAGTTCGGACGGATAGGCGCACTTGCTGTTTCTGAAAAAGACCAAGGCAACGGCGTAAGCAAAGATTTGATCAAACACCTGCTCAACCTTACTTTAGAAGAATTGCCGGAGGTAGGCGGGTTGTATGCTTTTGCCAATCAAAAAAGCCTAAGTCCGTTTTTAAGCAATGGCGCGCAGATAGTCGGAGTGAGATCTCCCCTGATTCCGACCGGCTGCAACACAATCGTCAGTATCGGCCTGCCTGTCGGGGCCGGCAATGGTTAGTATAGGCAGACTGCCGTCTTGGTACGGTCCACAGATTTGCTTAAGGAGCTATTCACGTCTGAAGGCTCAGGTACTTTGATTGCTAATGAAGACTGATATACTAACAGGGATGAATAAGGAGTTGGATTTACGCATCCGGGCTATTTGCAACAAGCTCTTCGAGGAAGAGATAGACCCGCAGATCGCCAGGCCGGAAGAGCAATTCGGCGACTATACGACTAATATAGCTATGCGCCTTGCCGGCAAACTGGGCAAGAACCCGGCCTGGATTGCCGAAGAGATAGCCGAACATTTGAGAAGCGATGAAGATTTGAAAGAAGTAAATATAGCAGGGCGCGGCTTTAGTAATATGAAGCTGAAGGACCATATCCTCATAAAGAGCTTAAATAATCCTATCGAAGAGCCTTTTAAAGGCAAAACGGTAGTCATGGAGTTTTCCGACCCCAATCCTTTTCAAGTGCTTCACGCCGGACACCTATACACCAGTATCATCGGAGAATCTATAGCAAGGCTGGTAGAAGCCTCGGGCGCCAGTGTCCACAGGGTGAATTATGGCGGTGATGTCGGGCTTCATGTAGCGAAAACCATGTGGGCTATCTTAGGCAGACTTGGCGGCGAATACCCTGAAAAACTTGATGATATACCGCCGGCAGAACGATCTCAGTGGCTTGCGGATTGCTATGTGGAAGGGGCGTCCAAATCGGAAGACAAGAAAGCGGCCGGCGAGATGGTTGAACTGAATAAAAAAATTTATCAGATACATGACCAGAATGACAAGTCCTCCGCTTTGGCCAGGATATATTGGGCAACCAGGGCTTGGAGCTACGATTATTTCGAAGATTTTTATAAACATATAAACATCAAATTTGAAAAATATTATCCGGAAAGCCAGGTTTATAGATCGGGATTGGAGAAAATAAAAGAGCAGACCGGAAAAGTTTATCAGGAATCCGATGGGGCCGTAGTATTCAAGGGTGAGGAATATGGCCTGCACACCAGGGTATTCATAACCCGCGAAGGATTGCCGACATATGAGGCAAAAGAAGTAGGTCTGGCATTCGCCAAAAAAGCTGATTATGATTTTGATCTGTCGGTGATAGTAACAGCCAACGAGATCATGCAGTATATGCAGGTCGTACAAAAAAGCATTAGCCTGTTTGCCCCCGAGCTAGTCGATAAGACCAGGCATATCAATCACGGGATCGTAAAACTGCCCGGCGGCGTGAAGATGAGCAGCCGCCACGGCAACATCTTAAGAGCTTCTGATCTGATAGAACTGGCCGAACAGGCTAATAAACAGCAGAATGACTCTGATGATCCTTTGGTTTCACTCGGTGCTATAAAATACGCGTTTCTAAAAAACCGTATAGGCGGCGATACGATCTATGACCCGGAGCAATCAGTAAGCCTGGAAGGGAACAGCGGGCCTTATGTACAGTACGCCCTCATGCGCGGCAAGAGTATATTATCGAAGGCCGGTAACCTCGACCCGGCGGCGGACATAGCGGCCTTAGAGGAAGGAGAAAGGAGCTTAGCCCGAAAATTGTCTGAATTTCCCGATATTTATTCTTCGGCGCTCAATGAATTCGCCCCGCATCACATATGCGGTTATTTATTCGAGCTCTGCCAGGCATTCAACAGGTTTTATGAATCCAACAGAGTGCTGGATGATCCAAGGAGCAAAGAGCGTCTCAAGCTTGTTGAGATTTACTGCGGGGTACTTAAAAAAGGCCTCGACATGCTTGGGATAGAAGTTCCAAAGAGTATGTGATGAAAAATAAAGCTGTTATTTTTGATTTTGACGGTACACTGGCCGATTCCGAAAAAATCATTATAGGTATCTATGATTATTTTGCTTCAAAGAACAATAAGCCGGAACTTTCGGAAGAGATAAAACAGAAACTTCGCGATGGCACCACCCGTCAGGCCCTAAGGTGGGCCGGCGTGAAATTCTGGCAGATACCCAAACTTCTTAATATAGCCAGGGGGGAATACAAGAAACGTTCCTCGAAAGTAAGGATCTTCGTCGGCATGAAAAATGTAGTAAAAAACCTAAGCAAGGATTTCGATATATACATATTAAGTACCAACAACGAAAAAACCGTCAGGAAAATACTTAAAAACAACGACTTCAAACCTGAAGTGACTATCTTAAAGGGATCTTCCGTGTTCGGTAAGGACAAGGCGTTGAGAAAGCTGCGAAAAAGCCATAAATATGACCGTTCTCTCAGCTGGATGATAGGTGATGAGATGAGGGATATAGTGGCCGGTAACCGGTCCGGACTGAATACCATAGGCGTGGTCTGGGGCTTGCAAAGCGAAGTCGGATTGAACCGGGCAAAGCCGGACCATATTGCTAAAGACCCCGAAGATATATTAAAAATTATTTATAAATAACCGATCTATCTTCCCAAGACGAACATTTTATTTTATAATAAACTAAAGCAGAAAAGATAAGGGAGAATTATGGCAGAGAAGGATATTTCCTCGGAAGAGGCTAAGCGTATCAGGGCCAAAGTGGCTAAGCAGACAAAGGCGCGGCAGCGTTCAAAGACCCGGCGGGTAGTGAAGGAAAAGGCAAAGTATCGAGCCAATGACTTCAGGGATTTTATCCGCAAGCAAGGAGTTGTCGGCCTGGCTATTGGTTTGGTTTTGGGCGTGCAGGTCAAGGCGGTAGTCGACCAGATAGTCGCCAGCTTTATAAATCCTGTTTTGGGATTGGTTTTGCCCGGCAGCGGCAGCTTGGAGCAGAAAACGTTCACTTTAGAGATCTTGGGGGACAAGGCCACGTTTAGCTACGGGGCATTCATATCGGTGATGATAAGCTTTCTTACGGTAGCCTTGCTGGTGTATTTCGGCGTCAAGGCTCTCCGGCTGGATAAACTGGATAAAAAAGACTAATTGTTCATAAGCTTAATCTACCTATTAAACAGTAAAATTAGAATATATAACATGATACTAGTATGCTAGTATAAAGACCTAAGATGTAAAATAAGGTTATGGAATTAAGCGAGGATGAGTGGAAAGCCAGGCTTACCCCTGAACAATACAGGGTGCTGAGAGAAAAAGGTACGGAAACGCCATTCACTGGTGGTTTATTAAATGAAATCCGACAAGGGTCTTTTGCGTGCGCCGCCTGCGGCGCGGAATTATTTAAAAGCGATCATAAGTTTGACTCGCGTGATGGCTGGCCCAGCTTTTATGAAGTTTCCAGCTCGGACGCCGTTAAATTAGAAAACGATACTTCACATGGAATGTATCGGATAGAGGTTTTGTGCGCGAGCTGCGGCAGCCACTTAGGTCATGTATTCGATGACGGACCGAAGAATAAAGGCGGCAAGCACTACTGTATAAACTCGATCTGCCTGGACTTTAACCCGAAGGCTTAGCCAAGGCTTTTACGCAAAATAGCGGATTCAGCTATAAGTTTTTGCAATTTATCCTTGTCGTCCCTTGCCGCAAAGATTTCGCCGCTTAGGGCGATGTGTTGTTTTTGTTCAATCGTCTCGGGGCTGAACTCAATTTTTAATACCTGGCTTAAGCTCTCTATATCTTTTCCGATATCTTCCCATGCAGGGTGGGTTTTTGA
>CAMLDK010000030.1 GCA_946478995.1 uncultured Candidatus Saccharibacteria bacterium
ATCCGCTATGACCGGAATAAAAGGCCTCCTAATAAGATTACTCGGCTAGGTCGTATGTGGCTTTGGCTGTACGTTTAAACTGTTTCTTGCCTTGGAGGTTAAGTAAAATAGTAGTTTCTTTTACATAACGGCTCTTTAGCACTCTTTTAACAATTTCGTCCCTGTGCAATGGACCGCCTTCTTCTTTTAGAACCTCTGTAATGATATCGGCGACGGTACCCTTTTTGTAACCCCATTCCTTGAGGGCATAGATGCCTCGTCCAATTAGTACGAACCTGGAATCTTTGATCAATTCATTATGTATTGCCTGGGTAGTGACATCCTTGCGTTTAAAATCCGAGTCTTTGATAGCGTCAGCAATCTCGTTAAAGTGCATGTGCTGGCCTTTTTGCTTCAATATGACATAAATCTTATCCCGGATATTCTTCGGATTGACTGTCGGCCATTTGATCAGACCCCATATACCATTCAATGTGGCAAGGTGCTTGGAGGTGCTAGACAAAGCCTCGACATGTTTTGGATCAGGGTGGTCTATCTGCTTACTTATTTTATCTATCGGATGCGGCTTACCTAGTTCTTTAACGGCAGCGACAATCTTCTGGACATGATTCTGAACACCTTTTTCATCATGGATTTCAGTTATAGCTACAGATAAATGATGATGGTCGTTCTCGCTGATCACGCTTAACTTCGGGGCTAATTCAGCCATGAAAGCGATTCGGGATTGGTCGATTTTTGTACTTTCCTGGCCTAGCATCTTAGCGGCAAGATTACTTACTCTTGCTACATTGCCTGAATCTTTCAGGGCATCAAGCAAAGTCTTTTGAACTTCCTCTAACTCGGGGACATCACCTTTCTCCGCGTCTGCCCTAAGGCGTGACATCACGGATTTTTCAAGCTGCCTGACTCTCTCTCTGGTTATACCAAGTAGTTCGCCTATCTGCTCAAGGGTTTCTTTTCTGTCGAACAGCCCATAACGCCGGGAAATTATTTCTCTTTCCCGCTCACGATCAATGATATTTAAGATCTTCTGCGTCTTTTCTTCTATTTCCTTATGGGTCATTCTCGTTCCCTTCTCCTTGCGTAGCACTGTAACATTATGTAGTTATGGTTATTATAACACTTTAATTTTTAATAGTCAAACATATATTGCTATTCTTTTTGCTCCCCTGTAATTATTAATAAAGTATAACACGTTATTAACACAAATGTCCAAAATATACGTTAGCAGTTTCAACGGTTATGAAAATAGTGTCTAGTAAGTAAGTAAATTATTTTCTGGCGCGACGTTTTCTGCGCCTTTCGGGCACTTTGGAAAGTATTTCCTTGCAGGTTTTTTCATCCAGGTCTTCCGGCTTTTGATCTTTTGGAATACGGGCATTTTTTTTGCCATCCGTTATATATGGCCCGTATGGGCCGTTGACTACCGATATACCACCTTCAAATTTTTTAATGTATTTACTCTTCTCCAGCTCTTTTTTATTCTCGTATAATTCCCGGGCTTTGGTTTCGTCGATAGAAAAAGGATCGAGCGGTTTGATTGATACAAAGGTCTTGTCTACTTGTATATAAGGTCCAAACCGGCCGATATTGGCTAGGATTTCTTTGCCGTCACTCGTTTTGCCGACTATTCTTGGCAGTTTGAACATCTCAAGCGCTTCATCCAGGGTTACGTCATTGATATTCTTATCGGTTGGCAGCGGCGCGAAAGCCGGCTTTTCTTCTGATTCGGTCTCGCCTTTTTGCAGCATAGGGCCGAACCTGCCAAAACGAGCATAAATCGGTTTGCCGCTCGCCGGATCCGACCCCAGCAGCCGGGCTTTTGAAGTTTCCTGACGGCTGACGTTTTCGGATTCTTTTATAAGCGGTTCAAAACCATTATAAAAATCTCTTATCATCTCATTCCAATTTTGCTTGCCTCTGGCTACTTCGTCAAAACCCTTCTCTACCTTCGCAGTAAAGTCATAATCTACGATTGAAGCAAAGTGCTTGGTTAAAAAATCCGTAGTGATTTCTGCCAGGTAAGTGGGTAATAATTTTGCTCTCTCTACCCCTGTTTTTTCTGTAATCTTGGACTGGATTACCTTCGATCCTTCAAGAGTGAGCAGAGCTAGTTCCCTATCCCAGCCTTCGGCATCTGATTTTTCCACATAATTCCTTACCTGTATGGTATGGATTGTAGGCGCGTAGGTGCTAGGCCTGCCGATGCCGAGCTCTTCCAGCTTCTTTACTAACGAGGCTTCGGAATAACGCGCCGGGGGCCGTTCGTAGGTTTGAAGAGCCTGCATAGAGATAAGTTTTAGGTCGCTGCCCGGCTTTATGTCAGGAAGAATAACATCGTCTTTATTGCCGCCATAAACCTTCAGATATCCGTCAAACACCAGGATCTCACCTTTTGCTATAAGTTTTTCTTTTCTCTTTGATAAGTTTATATCTATTTCCGTTTTCTCGATCTGGGCACTGGCCATCTGGCTGGCGAGCGCACGACGCCAGATAAGCTGATAAAGCTTCTTCTGCTGTTCATCTGAGCCGGCAATTTCTTCGTTGAAGTCCGTCGGCCTTATTGATTCGTGGGCTTCCTGGGCCGATGAGTTTTTTGTTTTATACTGGCGGGTCTCCGCATACTTCTCGCCATATTTGCTTTTTATTACCTGTGATGCCGCCGACATGGCATATGAAGACAAGCTCATACTATCGGTGCGCATATAAGTTATTTTTCCACTTTCATATAACCTTTGGGCCAGGCTCATGGTTTGGCGCACGCTGAAACCTAGCTTTGAAGAAGCCTCCTGCTGGAGACTACTGGTCGTAAACGGCGGACTCGGGTTTCTTGTACCGGATTTTTTGTTGACGTTTTCAGCTGTGAAGATACTGTCTGATGCGTCTTTTAGGAATTGTTCGGCCGATGCTTTGCTGTCGATATTTTTAGGTAAGACCGCTTTTAAGTTTTCAGGAGAGGATGCGAATTCCGCCGATATTTTATAACTTGATTTGGGTTTGAATGCCTGTATTTCCCTTTCGCGCTCTAAAATAAGGCGAACCGCGACGGATTGGACTCTTCCGGCGCTTAAACCTCTTTGGACTTTTTTCCATAGCACGGGCGAAAGTTCATATCCGACCAGACGGTCGAGTACTCTTCTGGCTTGCTGGGAATTGACCAGGTCCTCGTTCACGTTCCTCGGGTTTTTGATCGCCTTTTCTATTGCCGGTTTGGTGATTTCATGAAAAACTATGCGGTTTGTTGTTTTCGGGTCAAGACCTAGCGCCTGGCACAAATGCCAGGCTATAGCCTCGCCTTCCCTGTCTTCATCGCTGGCCAGCCATACGACACTGTCGCTAGTAAGGGCTTTTTTAAGTTTTCTAACTACTTCTTTTTTATCACTAGGTATCTCATATTCCGGCTTAAAATCGTTTTGCTTGTCTATCTGCAGGCCTTTTTGCGGCAAGTCCCTGATATGTCCATAGCTACTTTCCACCAAGAAGTCCGACCCCAGGTATTTCCCTATGGTCTTGGCTTTGGCTGGACTTTCTACTATTACAAGGTTCTTTGCTGGCATAATCGTTATGGTTAGTATAGCTATTAGCTAATAAAAAGAAAGCGTACATTGATAAAAAAATAATTGCAAGTAAATAATCTTATATATACTTGTATATATGAATAAGATCGTAATCAGCGGTTTGAAAGTCAGCTGCATAATAGGCGTCAAACCCGAGGAGAGGCTTTCGCCCCAGGTGGTTATCCTGGATTTAAGCCTGAGCTTTAACCTTACCAGTGCCGCCAGGTCTGATAATATTCAAGATACTTTCGACTATGACGAATTAAGCGCAAGGATCACTAGGTTTATAAGGAAATCAAATTTCAAGCTGATTGAGAAGCTGGCCTTTGAAGTAGCTAAACTGGCGAAGGAATATACTCAGGCTTCCGAGGTCAAAGTGGTTATTAAAAAACCGGCGGCTTTAGCTGATGCGGATTACGCGGCCGTGGAATTCACTTTATAATATCTGCCAATTATTATTGCCAAGCGGTTTGATAACACCTTTGATCTCGAGCATTGTCAGGGTTTGCTGAAATGTTTCTATAGGCATCTTGCTTTGGGAGTGGAGGGACTCTCCGGAACTTATGCCCTCGCGCATAAGGCTGATGAGCAAGGTCTCTTCGTTTGTATCGCCCATCAATGTTTCTTGTCTTAGAACATTCTCTTTGATTCCAAGAGCATCATATATGTCCTGAGCTTTCGATACTAAACCTGCCCCGGCCTTGATCAGGTTATTGGTCCCTGCGCTGGTAGGAGAATTAATATTGCCGGGTACGGCCAGTACGGGTTTGCCCAGTTCCAGGGCGAAGTTCGCCGTGTGCAGGCTGCCGCTTTTTTCAGCGGCCTCGGTTATAAGCAGGACGTCTGAAAGTGCTGCTATTATACGGTTTCTTTGGATGAAGCTTTCTTTTCTTGGCCTGAAATGGTCTTCATACTCGCTTACGAGCAAACCGTTCTGGGCTATTATTCTTTTAGCGAGCGAGCGGTGAGTTGCCGGGTATATCTGCTTGAGTCCTCCGGGCAAGACAGCTACCGTACCGCCCTGTATATCTAAAGCGGCTTTATGCGCCAGGCTGTCTACTCCCAGGGCAAGACCGCTGATTATAGTTACACCTTTTTCGGCTGCGGCGCTCGCGAGAGCCTCGGTTATGTTTCTTCCGTACGACGTGGCTTTTCTTGACCCGACTATGCCTAACGCCGGCTTTTTGAGGACTGCTTTATAATCCGCGCCGGCTATACTGAGGGCCCTAGGCGGCGAGCTTAGATTCCTAAGCTTATCCGGATAGTCTGAATCTTCAAGCTTAAGCTTAATAATATCCATATAGATTTGCTATTTGCACAACATTATATTTAAGTATTGACATAAGGTAACATTTTTGCTAAAATAGCAACTTGTAAGTCCCGCTTTTTTGCGGACTTAAGCACCTTATACCCCTACATCTCTTCTCTGCTTTAAATTTGAAGCGGAAAAGAATGTTAGATTGTTTTAGAGTGGTTTATTAGTTGTTACCCTCCACTAGTATAATCTATTCGTCCGTTTTGAGACGAGGCTCTAAAACAAGCTAACCCCTTTAACTATTGCGGCTGTCTTCGGATAGCGATCGCAGTACCTCGTTCAATGCGAGTCTAAACGATTCTGCTCTTTCGAGCAGAGACACGGCCCTTTAAGGAGTTTATGGGAGCCGATGTTTCGCTGGGGTGGGTTGAAGGGTGTAATGAACCTCCGGCGGTGCCCACCCCCTCCGGAGGTTCTTTTTATTTGACTAAATATTAAAAATATATTATGATAATAATATGAGTTATGAGGCTAGAATATCCGAACTGCAGGCTGAACGGGATGAAGCGCTAAGAGATGTAGCGAAAGCATATTCAACGCACGATTCTGACCTATTTGATGCTTCTAGCTTGCAATTTGATTGCAGAACTGCGGAAATTGAATGCCTGAAGAGAGTCGTTAGTGTCCGGCAGGACGAGCCGGCGGTGAGTTCAACGGCTACACCGGAGATTGTTGAAGTTCAGCTGGTGGAAGCGTAGCGTTAAATAATAAAGCTGCGGGTTTCTGTGGGCAGCTCGCCCGCGCTGAAACAATATTCGCTTAGTATTGCGTTTGTTTCCTGCAGAAGTGCGCTTATTTCAGCCGCTTCTTTTTTAGAGAAATTTTTTAATACGAAATCTTCGCTGGGTATATCGGCCGGTTTTTTTGGACCGATGCCTATCCTTATCCTGCCGAAATCTTCCCCGCAGTGAGATATAACGGATTTTATACCGTTGTGTCCTGCCGCGGCTCCGCCCGTGCGCAAGCGTATCTGGCCAAAGTTTATATCTACATCGTCATGAACTATCAGCGTCTGAGCATTTGCTATCTTGTAATAATTCTGTATGGCCCGTACCGCTTCCCCGCTGTTGTTCATGTAGGTGGTCGGTTTGATTAAAATGATCTTGGTACTTCCCAGAACATTTTCGCAAACCAGGGATTTTAAAGATGTTTTTTCGCTCCATTTTGGAAAGTCAAACTTCCCGGCAAAATGGTCTGCGGCTTTAAAACCTATATTGTGGCGGTGTCCAGAGTATTTCTCGCCTAGATTGCCCAAGCCGACTATGAGCAAAGGTTTTTTCTCGTCTATCGTATAAAAAGGCGTGGAGCTTTCTACTGCCGGTTTCTTCTGGAATAGTCCCATATATTACTACTAAGTATCGACGACTCTACGATCTAAATCAAGCAAGGTTTTGTAAAATTTACCTAAGCATGACATAATATGTATATATGAAACCAAACCCTGAAGATCTGCCGAGTAAAAAAGAAATTGCCTACATAGCCGCAGGAGTAAGCGTACTGGTGGGAAGCTGGGTTGCTTATATGAGTTTTGTTTATGATCCGCATGGCGGCAGCGGGGCTAACCGGTCCTCAAATCCGTTGGAAAGAATCGATCCTTACAAACAAGCGAAAATAATATCTGAATCCAGCGGTCCAGGGAAGAAAGACCCCAGCCTATTGCTAAGGCAGAGGTTACCGGATGGACGGGTTATTACTGCGAGGAAGCCGGTGTTTATTGGCGAAGTTGCGATAAGAGAGCCCGGGGAAAAAGTTATCCCTGCCGAGCTTGAGGCCCCGCTGCCTGAACAGCCGTAATTATCTTTTGTCAAAAAACCAAAACTTGATCGGCGTGCCGCTATATCCGAATTCTTGTCTTAGCTCTTTTTCCATGTATCTTTTATAGCTCCAGTGCAGGAATTTGGTGTCGCGGCCATAGACTTTAAAGGTCGGAATAGGATTGTCTTGTTCCTGGACCATGTAATTTATCTTAGGGGTGCGGTTTTTCAGCCCTGCCGGAGGATGACCCCGCACTATTTTATTCAGCCATGAATTAAGTTTCGAAGTTTCAATCTTTTTACTTCTCTCCTTGAGGATTTCAAACATAAGGTCATAAATCTTAGCTACGTTTTGTCCGCTGACGCTGCTGGTAAATATAAGAGGCGCCCAAGGTACGAATGCGAAGTTATGGGCGATCTGCGGGGCTAGAATGTCTCTGGTAAAAGCGTCTTTGCCGCTTGCGCTGTCCCACTTGGAAACTACCAGTATAAGCCCTTTTCCGGCTTCTTTTACCATTCCGGCGATTTTCTGATCAAGCTGGACGTTCAGCTCATTTACATCCATCAGCAGCAGGCATACATCGGCCTCTTCTATTGCGGCCAGGCTTCTGATTACGCTGAATCTCTCTACTCCCTGGCCGATTTTACCGCTGCGCCGTATACCGGCCGTATCTAGAAGTTCTATCTCTTTGGATTTGTATTTTATACTTATCCGATTTACGTCTCTTGTGGTGCCTGCCCTCTCGGCGACGATTGCCTGCTGTTTTTTAGCAAGAGTATTGAATAAAGAGGATTTGCCGACATTGGGCCGCCCGACCATTGCTAAACGTATTCGCGCGTCATCCTGTTTTATTTTTGCTTTGGGTATGGATTGAGCGACTTCAGACAACAGCTCTTCTATTCCCCGTCTTTGGCTCATTGAAGTGAAAAATATCTTTGCGATGCCGAGTTTTTGGAACGGTTGCAACACTAAATCCTTAACCGTATCTACTTTGTTCACGGCTAAGATTACCGGTTTACGGGACTTTAATATGCTTTTCGCCAGCCTTCTGTCCTGATCGTTAATAACTGACGCTGCATCTATCATCAGGATTATCAAACTGGCGGAATCTATAGCTTGTTCGATTTGTTCCTGTATTGTGAACTCAAATTCATCTTCCGGATTCTTGACACCGGCCGTATCGACCAGCCAGAAGTCTTTGTCCTTATAGCTTGCCTTGCCGAATATGCTATCGCGGGTAGTTCCAGGCTCGTCTGCCGTAACTGCTTCCCTGCGTTTTAAAACCACATTAAAAAAACTGGACTTGCCCACATTGGCACGTCCGACAATAGCTACAATCGGTACTTTCTTTGACATCTTAGTAATAGTATCTAGTATATGCAAGGCATCTGCAACGCCCTAGGTTGCCAGGACGCCTGGCGTCGGGCTTTCAGGTTATGATTATTCTAATATTGCGCCGCAGCATGGATGTTTGAGATATCCAGCCGACTGAGCCTCTTCTATGCTGCAGAAAAACCTGGGATTAGAGTACTCGGATAAATCTAAGTTTGCCGGATCATAAAGAGATAGAAGATCATAAGTCTGGTTTTCATTCGGCGGTCCGGGAGCATAATAGATCTTATCTTCGTTGAACTCGTCTTTATCAGCACCTATAACCGGTTTTTGCCCGCATCTTACTTCTGCCGAGCTGTATGTTTCGGTTTTCTTGTTGTCATCTAGGTATGCTCTACCCCAGGAAAAATACACTATCAAACTTGCCAATATAAAAATGGCTGTGATGATTATGTATTTATTTCTCTTTGTTTTAAGAAGCCGCATCTTAAAAATTTTATCATAATCCGGCATGGATCCACTTGCCTTCCGTAGGTCCCCTAAGCAGAGAGTATGGTCCGAAGCTGATCCGATGGAGCTTTGTCACTTTATAGCCTAAGGCATTGAAGGTGCGGCGGATTTGCCGGTTCTTGCCTTCCGCTAAGATGACTTCATATGTAGGATCTGAATAATCCTTTACATTAATAAACTTACTCAGGCCGTCCCTCAGCTCTACCCCTGTCAAAAGCTTATTTTTATCTGAAAGTTCTAATGTTTTATTCAATTCCACAAGATAAATTTTCTTTTTTTGATAGCTGGGATGAGTAAGTTCTTGGGCAAGATTACCGTCATCGGTAAGCACTAGCAAGCCGGAAGAACCTTTATCCAACCTGCCCGCCGGCTTCAAATGGTGATATTTTTTTGGCAGCAGCTCGTAGATGGTCTTACTTCCCTGTCCTCTTCGGCTGCAGATGTAGCCGGCCGGCTTATTGAGTATAATCGTTAAGCTCTTGAGAGGAAGCGCGATAACCTCATTGTCAAGACTGATCGTGTCGCCAGTTTCGGTTTTATCTCCTAAGACCGCAATTCGGCCGTTTATGGTTACCCTGCCTGACTTTACTGCAGCGTCAGCTGACCGGCGGGAAATGCCTGTTGCCTGGGCTATAAATTTGTTCAATCTCAATGTTTTGGAGTTTAAAGTGAAATTTTACCAAAATCTTCTTTGGGGGTGGCTGAGCTTTGGTCGTCCTGAAGATCTTGAGAACTGTTATCGTCGTCGGATACCTGGGGTTTTATAATCTGGTTTGCCTGCATCGGATCGTTTGTTGCGGATATTTCCTTAGCTTCTTCTTTTGCTATAAGTTCGTTAATATCCGGCCCTTTTGTCGGATCATTGATCGGCTTGATTACTTTTTTGGAAGGCCTATCGTCCAAAGGGTTTTCTGCCGGAGTATTATCATCGTTAGGATTGGGATCTTCGGTCGCAACGGGTTCGGCAGGTGAGGTTTGAGCCGGTTCATCAGACACAGTTGCAGGTGCTGGAGCCGTATCAGCTGGCGGAGCCTCTTTTTCGGATTGTTCTTCATTTTCTAATGCTTGGGCT
>CAMLDK010000031.1 GCA_946478995.1 uncultured Candidatus Saccharibacteria bacterium
TGCATAATTCGCGCCGCCTATAGGTGCTTTAATCATGATGTCCAGCGCGGAGCTTATGCGTTCCGGTTTGCCGTAATTTCTTTCCCAAGACTGGCTAAAACCTGGAATTTCCAGGTTTGAAACGCTATAGCCGGCAAATCCCATTTTGGATTTCGCTCCTCTGCCTGTTGCCGCTTCATCGCGAATTTCTCCCCCTACGCCTGTGGCCGCGCCGGGGCCTGGTGCTATCGCGGTGGGATGGTTATGTGTTTCAGCTTTAATGACCAGATTTGCAACGGTCCTATGGTGCTTATATTCGCTTGTTTTTAGATCCGGATAAAACTTCTCTACTGCCGGCCCTTCAATTACTGCCGCGTTATCCGAATAGGCGCTGATGACCCCTGAGCTATTTTTTTCGTAGGTGTTTTTTATCATCTGAAACAGGCTTTTTGGCTGCTTCTTTCCGTCTATGACCCACTCAGCGTTGAAAATCTTATGCCGGCAATGCTCGCTGTTGATCTGCCCGAACATTACCAGCTCGGCATCGGTCGGATTCCTGCCTGTTTTTCTATATTCATTGAAGAGATAATTGATTTCTTCTTCGTTCAGGGCAAGCCCTAGCGACAGGTTCGCATCTTCCAAAGCCTTTACCCCGTTTTTTAAAATATCGATTTCTACAAATGGTTTTGGTGCGAACGTTTTAAAAAGTAATGAGGCTTGGTTCGTGTCTTCAAAAATAGCTTCCGTCATACGGTCATATAAGAATGGTTTTATTTCCTTCAGGTCGGTATTCTGAGGAGCTTCTATGTAATATATGATCCCTCTTTCAATCCTTTTTACACTACCCAGGCCGCTGCTGGACGCTATATCGGTTGCTTTTGAAGACCACGGGGAAATAGTCCCGGGTCTTGGCGTTATTATGAACTTCGAGCCTATACGGCTTCCAGTGAACGGGCTGCCATAAGTTAATAATCTGTTTAACTTATCTTCATCTTTTTTGCTTAGTTTTTTTTCTGTTTCAACAAAGTGGACGTATTCTGCTGAGATTTTGTCTATGCCTGGCTGTACATGTTTGAGGTTCGCTTGCAGCTTGCCGGCTTGGAAATTGGAGAGTGCGCTAATTCCAAGGTATTCCCTCACGAACGAACCCCTAGGCTTGAACCGCCGAACACAATGTCTTTTGACAAAATTTTAACTTGTTTGTCGCCGTCCATAACTTTTCCTGCGGCCCAAGCCTTGAGCCCGCAGCTTGCGATCGTATCAAGAGCCTTTTGAACGTCAGCCGGAGGCAGATAAACCGCATAACCGGCTCCCATGTTGTAATTGCCATACATCTCTTTGTCGTCATTGCCGCTTTGGGCTGCTATGAAGTCAAATTCGCTTTGCGGCTTAGGGACGTCGGTGATTTCGTATGTAAAATCACGGCTTGCCCGCATAATCTTGCGCCAGCCGTGACCGGTTATATTAGATAGGTAGTGTACGTTGCAGCCTGCTTCAAATAGTTCGCTTACTACTTTCGCGTATATATGCGAAGGAGTCAAAAGTGCTTCTCCGAACGTTCTGCCGTCGGATAGCCTCGCCGAATAGCCTTCATCGCTGCTGCCTGCGATCTCCCGGGCAAGGCTGATGCCGTTAGCATGTACGCCGCTGGATTCGATAAGTATGATTGCGTCGCCTGCTTCCAGGTTATTTTCGCTGACAAGTCTGGCTTTATCTTTGATTATGCCGAATGCCGATCCGGCGAATTCTAGGGCCCCGTCTTTAATGATCCCGCTTAAAGCCTGGGTTTCGCCGCCACCCCATACTACTGCCGCCTCGTCGCAGGCAGCTCTCCAGCCTTTTATAAAATCCTGTGTTAACTGTTCGTTCGCCAGCCACTCGTAAGAGCTGGAAGACCAGTAGGCGTTACTGACAACCGGTGTCGCCCCGACACTTACCAGGTCATTAATGACTGTCGCTACGGTGTCTTTAGCGATGCCGGCAAAGTATGATTTGCCGGTGGCCTCATAGATTTTCTGGGCGATTAAGCTTTTTGTTCCCAGCCCTTCTTGGACCAGTGCTCCATAAGAGTCCCCCATATCAAAGACATATGCGGACTCCCCTCTTGTTCCGTCAACTTCGCTAAACCCGAAAGGCATATTTTGAGCAGTTGCCCTGCCCTCTTTTTGGGCCAGCACTTTCGCGGGGTCGGCTACATCATAATCAACTATTTTATGGTAATTTATTTTTTGGCTGCCCATTTACTTATATTTTAGTGGTTATTTATAGATTGAGCAATAAATACGACCGGTCAAACCCACTTGCCCTGTCAAATGGGTGTTTGAAGCGAAAAGTCTATGATAAACTATCTCAAGTGAAGAACATCATAGGTGGACAGCGGATAAAAAAAGGTACTGATAAAAAACTGTTGATTTTTTCGGGTACCCGACATCCTGAACTGGCTGATAAGGTTGCCAGAAAGCTTGGCCTTGAAGTCAGTGATACGGGCGTGGAGTATTTTGCTAACGGCGAAATGAAGTGCCATCTTGAAGAATCCGTGCGCGGCATGGATGTTTTTATTTTTCAGGCCCATAACTCGCCGGTCGGAGAAGCGGTGATGGAGCAAGCGATCATTATTGACGCGGCAAAAAGAGCCTCGGCGAAGCATATTACGGCGGTTTGCCCTTTCTTGGGATACGCCCGGCAGGACAGAAAATCGGCAGCCCGGGAGCCTATAACGGCTAAACTGGTCGTAGATATCCTGAGCGTCGCCGGCGCGGACAGGATTGTCAGCGTGGATCTTCACGCCGGACAGATCCAAGGGTATTTCGACGGGCCGTTCGATCACCTTATCGGCTTGCCGGCTCTTGTGAAGCACTTGAAAAAAATGTACAAGAACGAAGATCTGGTTATTGTTTCGCCGGACGCAGGACGTGTAAAACTGGCCGAGCGATACGCCAGTCGCCTGGGCTGCGACGTAGCTATAGTCCATAAAAGAAGGCCGAGCAAGAATAAAGCCGAAGTGATTGACCTTATAGGAGATGTTAAAGACAAGAGAGCCATCATTATAGATGACATGATCGATACGGCAGGTACTATGTGCGCTGCTGCGGAGCTTTTGATGAAGAAGGGCGCGACGGCGGTGGCCGCCGTGGCTACGCACGGTATATTTTCCGATCCGGCTATATCCCGGATTGAAAAATCGCCGATAGACCACCTAGCGGTAACCGACACTTTGCCTCTGCCGCCTGCAAAAATCAACTCAGAAGTAATAACCGTGGTGTCTGTAGTGGATCTTCTGGCTGATGCCATAAAAGCGATTTTTGAAGAGAGCTCGGTCTCGATTATATTCGAGGGCTTGAACCAGGCTTAAGTTTAACTTAACTGCCGCTTTCCGATGTCTGTGCGGTACTGCATTCCGTCGAAGTTGATAAGCTTTACGCCCTCGTAAGCTTTTTCTAGAGCTTTTTCCAGAGTTTCTCCGGTAGCGGTTACGTTCAATACTCTACCGCCTGCCGTAACGAATTCGCTCCCTTCTTTTTTGGTGGCTGCGTGGAAAACCACCACGTCTTCTAATTTTTCGGCTTCCTCAATGCCGCTTATCAGGTCGCCTTTGGAGGAACTTTCAGGGTAGCCGGCGGAAGCCAGTACCACCGTTGCCGCGTATCCGCTCCGCCATGAGATATCAGAAGCTTTTAGTTTGCCTGACGCGCAATTTTCAAGCAGCTTATAAAAATCGCAATCTATCAGCCGCATATAGACTTCTGCTTCCGGGTCGCCGAATCTGGAGTTGAACTCGATCACGTTTATCTCATCATCATTTATCATCAAACCCGGATATAGACAGCCGGTGAAGTCTGCGTTATGGCTTTTTAAGCCTTTCAGTGCCGGCAAAACTATCGAGTTTAAAACATTATCCATATGGCTTTCTTTTATCCACGGAACCGGGGCTATTACTCCCATGCCTCCGGTATTAGGTCCTTTATCACCGTCGTAGATTTGTTTATGGTCTTGCGACGCTGGAAACATGACGGCAGTATTTCCGTCACAAAGGGCATGGGTGGATACTTCTTGTCCGCTTAGAAACTGCTCTATAACTATCTTGTTGCCTGACGGCCCGAAACTCTTTTGAACCATGATGTCATTTATAGCCTCGTTCGCTTCGGTCAAATTTCTGGCAATTATTACGCCTTTGCCGGCCGCCAAACCATCGGCTTTGATGACTATAGGCAAATTCTGGGACTTTATGTATTTAGCCGCTTCTTCCGGATCTTCAAAGTTCTTATAGCGCGCGGTTGGGATACCTTGGCTTTTCATCAGATCTTTGGAAAAGGCTTTGGAGGTTTCTATTTGAGCGGCTTCCTTTGTGGGGCCAAAGATCAGCAGGTTGTTTTTCTTGAACAAATCGGCGACCCCGGCTTCGCTGGCAGCCTCCTGGCCTATAACCGTCAGGTCGATTTTGTTCGCTTGAGCGAACTTTAGAAGCTGGCGGGCGTCGGTAAAGTCAATATCCAGGTTTTCGCCCACAAGGGCCGTTCCTGCATTGCCCGGGGCGATATAGACTTTGCTTACCTGAGGCGACTGCGCAAGCTTCCAGGCCAGCGCGTGTTCCCTGCCTCCCGAGCCTATTACCAATACTTTCTTGCCCATATCTATTTATTATATTTATTATTTAAAAAATAGTTGATATCTTCCGGCAGGTGTTTCTTCTCCGATTCTTTGACGCGCTCAGACAGACTGTCTGGCGTGTCGCCCTCAAGTATTTTGACCTTATGCTCGGTGATTATCGGTCCGTCGTCGTGCCCGTCATCTACTGCGAACATACAGTGTCCGGCTTCCGCGTGCTTGTCGGCGAGCACCTTTTCCTGGACTTTTGCTCCAAACAGGCCTTGAGTCTGAGGCAAAAGCCCCGGATGAGTGTTAAACATGCTTGCTTCAAAAACTGATTTCAGCCCTTTGTGCCAGCCATATTTTTCAACTATTTTTTTGCCTACCCACTTAGTATATCCAAGCAAAAATACAATATCCGCCTTGTTTTCTGAGAGGGCTTTTAATATAGCCTCTTCTTCATCTTTGGTCTGCATGCCGGGCTTTGGCCTCTCGCCCGGCCGGGACGGATAATTATCACTGCCTATATGCAAGATTTTTATATCAAGGTTGTTTGTCTTGTTGATGCGCCTTACTTTTTCTATAACGCCGGCATCGGCCTTGCTGGAAATTACCAAGGCTGCTTCAGCGTTAATCTTTCCGTCGATAGTATAGTTGATGAAGCTTTCCGCGGTCGTGCCGCCGCCAGACGCCAGTATAGCTACTTTTGGCTTAGGCATTGCTTATATTGCAGCCTCAGATCGGTGTATTGCGCTTCCGCCGGCGTGTTTTTTGGCCCGGTTGACCGGCCGGCCGCCTTCGTAAGAGATAGAATCCATATGCTTGCCTATAGGAATCGGGTAGACGCCGTCGAAACAAGAAGTGCAGAATTTATCTTTGTCTATGCCGGTTGCCTTTATCATGCCCTCATACGATAGGAAGTGAAGAGAATCGGCACCGACGAATTCGGCAATTTGTTTTTCATCCATCTTAGCCGAGATGAGGTCGCTCTGGCGCGGCGTGTTGATACCGTAAAAATCAGGAAATTTGACCGGCGGAGAAGTGATCATCAGGTGCACTTCAGTAGCTCCGGCCGATCTTAGCATGCTTACTACCTGCTGTACCGTCGTGCCCCTTACTATTGAATCGTCTACCAGGGCGACTCTCTTGTCCTTCAAGCTGTCGATTACCGGATTGAGCTTCATCTTCAAATCCCTTTTGCGAAGCTCTGCCGTGGGGCGGATAAAAGTACGGTTTATATAGCGGTTTTTTACCAGGCCTATCTCCATCGGTATGCCGCTTTCTTTAGAAAATCCTATAGAGGCCGGAACGGATGAATCCGGGACCGGTATGATCACGTCAACATCTAGCTTGTTTTCCCTTGACAGTTCACGGCCGAAATTTTCTCGGATAGTATTCACGCTCTTGCCCAGCATTATGCTGTCCGGCCGGGCAAAATAAACAAACTCAAATATATCCAGTTTCTGCTTAGGTTCTCTAAATTGTCTGGAAGTTATCCCTCTCTCGTCTATCAAGACTATCTCGCCGGGCTCTATATCCCGTATGAACTCCGCTCCGATTGTTTCAAACGCGCAGCTTTCAGACGCCACGACGTATCCGGAGTCAAGCTTGCCAAGTGAAAGCGGCCTTATGCCATACTCATCCCTAAACACCACAAGGCTTTCCTTATCCATGGCCACGCTTGAAAATACCCCTTCGAACAAGGGGTATGATTTGATTACTGCGTCGAACAGGCTGAGGCCGTTTCTGATGTTGATCTCTATGGCTGCCGCCATCATGCCTGAATCGTTGAGTTCATCGGTCGGCACATTATGCTTGCCCAGGAACTTTTCCAGCTTGTCGGTGGCGGGCAGATTGCCGTTGTGGCCAAAAGAAAAACCGTTGTGGTTTCCCATCAACGGCTGGTTGTAGATCGCATCCCTTCCTCCTGACGTAGAATAGCGGTTGTGTCCGATAGCGATATGGCCGGGGAGAACCTGGAGGTGCTCTTCGCGGTATACGTTGGCCACGAGTCCGAAATCCGCGTGACGGTAAAGCTTCTTTCCATCCGAAGTGGCTATGCCGGAACTTTCCTGACCTCTATGCTGCATTGACCACAAAGAATAATAAGCCAGGCGGGCTGCCTCAGAGCTGGCACCATAAGTACCAAATACCGCACATTTCTCTTTGGGCTTATCGTCGTCGTACATAATACTCCAGATGATTATCTTACTTTTAATTATAAAGTATTAAAGTTTAATTGTCTAAGGTTAAGTTTTATTACCTGCAGACTTAACGACTTGGCCCAATAAGACCGATGCCGTGACCGGTCCTACCCCGCCCGGGACCGGCGAAATAGCGCGCGCTACTTTGCTTACTTCCTCAAAGTCAACATCGCCGGTTAATCTCCCGTTTACAAAATTCGTGCCCACATCTATTACTACTGAATCCTCATTTACCATGCCGGCAGTTACAAGACCGGCTTTGCCGGCGGCGCTGATTATTACGTCAGCTTTTTTTGTGAAGACGGATAAATAGCTTGTTTTAGAATGGCAGATTGTTACCGTCGCGTTTTCTGCCAGGAGCAAATGCGCCAGAGGCTTTCCTACGATAGTGCTTCTGCCGATGACTACAATATTTTTGCCGTCAAGTTCTATTTCGTAATGTTTTAAAAGCCGGATAACCGCTTCGGCCGTAGCCGGTTTATAGAGAGGATCGCCTGCGAATAATTTGCCGAGATTCTCAGGGGTCTGGCAATCTATATCTTTGGACGGGTCATCAGTTTTGCCGATTATTCCGTCTGCCTCAGCCGGATCCGATACTATCTTAATTCCCAGCTCCTCTGCTTTTGAGAGGATCGCCTTTTTGTAAGAAGCTGAACTGGGCTCCTCGGGCAATATTATAGCCAGCGCGCCGCGGCGCCCGTGCTTGGCGGTTTCTTCATCAATCTTCTCTGCTACCGGTTTGCCGTAAAGTATCTGCGCCATGACTTTTTTTAAGCACCTAATTTTTTATATAGTTTATTGACTCTCTCAAGCAGATCATAACAATATTCTCTGTTTTCTTTTATTTCTTCAGAATCGCTTCCAAGAGCTTCCAGATTAGTCATTATCATAGCCAAGGCGGACCTGACGGCCGCCTTTAAATTAGCAAGCGAAACAATTAAATCCGCTTTTAGCTTAGGGTTGAAATCATTGTAATTTATCTCGCAAAAAGAAATAAGCTCTTCGCAAATAGTTACTATCTCTTTGCTGGGACTTAAGGCGCCAACTAAAGCTTCGTTGATTTGCGACTTGTCTTTTGTCTTGTATGCCTCGCTGACTTTGGAAAACGCGGTCGAATCAGCTTCGGCGAGTTTGAGGAATTCTTCGGCTCTTCGGGCTAAAACCTGGGAATCCTCTTTTATTTTCTGCGAGTCGGTATATTCGCAGATCATCTTCAGCTGCGCCGCCGCTACCGCCCCGTTTAAAGCCGCTACCGCCCCGCCGCCCGGAGTCGGCCGCTTTGCTCCCAGCTCGCTCAAAAAGTCAGATAATGACTTGTCTCTCATAACAAAATTGTATCACTATTACAGCCCCACCAGAGCTTATAAAACCGCTCGCTGTCTTTATAGCTTCATTGTCAAAGAGGCACAATGCTCGGGAAACTTGCCGCTAAAGCAGCTTCAAACACTCCCTCGCTATTTATTGTGCCTTTGACATTCATCTATCAGGGCAGTTCGCGGGTGTTTTATAAGCTCTGGTTGAACTTCCATACATATACGGACTACCTAGGGGTCTAGGGAAAGCCTAAAACTCTATTTTGTCGAACTCATGCCGCAAGTGGAGCCGGGCCGGTGTATCTGCAGAAATGCGAAAATAATTTTGCAGTTCAGGCAGTACACCGTCCGCGCGTGAACGGTTCTGACAAAAAAGTTTTAGGCGAGCTTGAGGTGATGACTTTATTGGATGGATTGATCGTCGGATAAAACTTGGTCGTGCTGGCTTTTTCTGAACTTTTCATATTTTTTAAGCAGCTCGTCATTGTCGGCAGCTAAAATCTCAATAGCCATAAGAGCCGCGTTTCCGGCGCCGTTTTCCGGCATGGTGGCTAGCGGTACGCCAGGGGGCATCTTTATATTTGACCATAAGGCTTCGTGGTCATGAGGATTCTTTTTTATTGGTACGGCTAGCACTGGCAGGGTCGTATGCGAAGCGGTCATCCCCGGCAAATGAGCCGAGCCGCCGGCTCCGGCGATTATTACCTTTAGTCCGCGCTCTTTGGCGCTCCGGGCGTATTCATTCATTTCGTCCGGTGTCCGGTGGGCGGAAACTACCCTTACCTCATGCTCTACGCCAAACTCCTTTAATGTGTCAGACGCCGCCTGCATTATTTCAAGGTCCGATTTCGATCCCATTATTATTCCGATTTTCATATCTTTATAAAGCTCCTTGCTTTCCTGGCTTTACCTATTGCTTCTTCCATTGTACCGCTTGCCGCGTTGATATGTCCCATTTTCCTGTCAATTTTAGTTGGCGACTTGCCGTAAATGTAGATGCTGACCCCTTCTATACTTTCAGCTTCTTCCACTCCCGCCAGTTCTACCGGCCCGTCCCGCTCGCCTAAGATGTTGATCATAGCGACACACGGCTGCGTCATATCGGCCGGGGAC
>CAMLDK010000032.1 GCA_946478995.1 uncultured Candidatus Saccharibacteria bacterium
GTTTTTGCCGATACTTCTACCACAACGGTTTCACCGCCCCAATCCTCTACCATCAGCCCTTCTTCGGCAAGTTGCTGCTTGATCCTGTTTACGTCAGCTCCTTCTTTATCAATCTTATTTATAGCTACGATTATCTTTACGTTTGAATTCCTGGCAAAGCGTATAGCTTCTTGGGTCTGGGGTTTTATACCGTCATCAGCAGCTACTACTATTACCGCTAAATCTGTCAGCTGAGCGCTATGCTCGCGGATAGCCGCAAAGGCTTCATGACCGGGAGTATCAAGAAATGTAATTATTCTGCCCCCGTGTTCGGCCTGATAAGCGGAAATATGCTGGGTAATACCACCGGCTTCTTTGTCGGCAATTTTAATTTTACAGATAGCATCCAAAAGTGATGTCTTGCCGTGGTCAACATGTCCCATGATCGCTACAACCGGAGGACGCGGCTGTCCGTCTTTTGATTTTTTATCTCTCTTTCTGGAGATAGTCTGAGGTTCCGAAACCTTTTTCTCTAGCTTTATATCCGGCTCCAGCTCACTGACTATAATTTCGGCAGTATCGAAATCGATGCGCTCATTGACGGTTGCCAGAACGCCGTTCTTCATTAATTCGGCTATTAATTTCGAGACAGGTACATCGAGTTTTTCGGCAAGAGAGCCGACTGTAAGACTATCTTCGATCTGAACTGTTCTAGACATTTTCTTTCGTCTCCTCCTCTTACCTTTAGTGTACTAATGTGCCCCATAGCCTTATTTACTTTTGTCGGAGCTGGATTTTTTCTTAGCCGTGGCCTTTGCTTCTGCTGGTTTCGCAGCCTTTTTCTTGGAATCCTTCAGGCTTAGCGCAATCTTGCGCGCTTCGGTATCTATATCTATAACTTTGAATTCTTTCTTTTCGTTCAATCGGAAAAGTTTTTCCGGATCTACGGAATCATCGTTACTCATTTCCGAAACATGCACCAAAGCCTCCACGGACGGGCTGAGCTGTACGAATGCGCCGAATGGCGTGATCCTGGTGATCTTGCCTTCTACGGTGGAGCCCACGGAGAATTTATTGACTTCGATCAGCCATGGATCCTCTTGCATCTGTTTAAGGCTCAGGCTAAGACGGTCTTTATCTATAGCGATTATCTTAGCTTTGACCTTGTCTCCGGTCTTTACGTAATCTTTAGGGTCTTCAACTCTCTCCCAGGATATTTCTGAGATATGTATAAGGCCTTCTATGCCTTCAACGTTTACGAATGCGCCGAAATCTATAACGCCGGTTATAACGCCTTCTACCATATCCCCGACAGTTAGCTTAGAAAACTTGGCTTGCATATCATCCTTAACCGCTTCTTTCTCGGAGAAGATCAGCTTGTTGTCCTTGCGGCTTACGTCTAGAATACGAACTTTTATAAATTTGCCCACCAAAGAATTCAGCTTCTGCAGTATCTCGTCTTTATCAGCACCGGAAACTCTTGGATAATTCCCAGCCGCCAGCTGCGATACCGGCAGGAATCCTCTTATTCCTTCGTACTCTACCAAAAGTCCGCCCCTGTTCGCATCGTAAGGACTCACCTCAATGATTTCTTCGGCGTCAAAAACCCGCTGCACTTCATCCCAGCCGCGGTCCTTGGCCACCCGTCTCAAGCTCAACAGCGCATGTCCCTCATCCATCTCAGGATCCAATACGCTGACGGTGATTGTCTGTCCGACTTCAAGGTTGCGGTTATTGCCGATCTCTTTGCCGGTAACGACACCTACGCCCTGGGGGCCTAAGTCAACCCAAATCTCTCTTTTTTGGACGGAATTCACCACCCCTTCTTTAACATCTCCTAGTTTAAGATGTTCTGTCTCTTGATCTTTTAAAAGATCATCCATAGTAACTACTTTTGACATACTTTAATGTCACCTCCTAAATAAGTATTTCCAGAGGTGAAAACACGCCTAAATCAATTCAGACTGTCTACACCTTCAAGATTAACTATATTATATCTGTAAATAAGGTGTAAGTCCAGCAACCCGGGCAAAAAATGATAAACTAGGTCATTATGTACATCTGCATTGATTTCGGGGGGACTAAAACGTGTGTGGCACTGGTTGAAGAGGATGGAAGCATAGCCTATAAGAATAAAATAAAAACCGATCATGACTATCCTACCCATATAAAAAACCTTGTCACCCTGATTAAGCACGATTTAAATGACGGCATAAAGACCATCTGCCTATCGGTACCGGGCCTTATAGATAGGGAAAAGGGCATAGTGCATGCTTTTGGCAACCTGCCCTGGAAAGATAAAACTATAAGAGACGATCTTGCTGAAAATCTGCCGGGTGTGAAGATACTGCTGGAAAACGATGCCCGCCTTGGCGGCCTTGGAGAAGCAAGAGCTATTTCGGGCCAGTATAAAAGAGTCCTCTACCTGACCATAGGTACCGGAATAGGCGGGGCGCTTATAGTCGACGGTAAGATATCTCCAGGACTCGAAGATACCGAGATGGGCAAAATGCCGCTTTACTACAAAAACGACCGGCTTAAACACTGGGAAGACATAGTGAGCGGCAGAACCATATTCGAGGATTACGGCAAGAAAGCCAGTGAAATAGAAGACGATAAAATATGGGAAGAAATAGGCCTTAAAATTGCTTACGGCTTAGGTGCGGTCTGCTCAACCCTGCAGCCGGAAGTCGTAATATTCGGCGGAGGCATCGGCCAATTCGCAGATAAGTTCTCCCCTTTCGTATCAAAATACCTTGAAGCCAATTTGCACACGATCGTAAGAAAGCCCGTAGCCTATTTATCTCCGAAGTATATAGAGGATTCAGTACTGATAGGCTGTTATGAATATATAAAAGATCATGCTGGATAACTTAATAATCAATCTGGGCAAGGAATTCCCTGACGTTCAATTTATAAGGTCAGATACTTTCAAATGGGACCCTGATGAGACAGCGATCTATTACTCAGCAAAAGCCAAAAACAGCTTATGGTCATTGCTTCATGAAGTAGGACATATGGTTCTGGGCCATCAGACCTACAAATCCGATTTTTCCCTTCTTAAGATGGAGGCTCAAGCTTGGCACAAAGCCAAAGAGATCGCATTGAAACATAAGATAAAGATTGACCCGGAGCATATAGAAAAATGTCTGGACAGTTATCGCGATTGGCTATACTCCAGAAGCAATTGCAGGGAATGCATGCAGGCCGGTATGGAAATATCGACCGGCCTATACAAATGTATAAACTGTCATTTCAGATGGAAAGTTACGCCGGAAAGGTTTTGCCGCGTCTACCGGAAAAAAATAGAGCCCGAATCTGTCCAGGCTCTATCTTGAAGTGTTAAATAACTTATTTAACTGCTTTTGTTCTGCGGCTGATCCGTCCGCCTTTCGCGCCAGCTATACGAGCTAGTTCGCGGTTAGCGAAAAATCCGCCTGTGCGGCCTTTTTTACCGCCAGCGGCACCGATCTTTGCATAAAAATCTGCACCGTATTTTTTCTTGTTAGTAGCTGCTGCGGCTTTTCCGCCTTTTTTAGTTCCTGACATTTACATGCCTCCCTTAGATTGACTTAGCCCCACGCCAGTTTCAGAGAAATAAAAAAGGCCCGTTTGGACCCTCTTTATTCTTCCGAATTAGACATATAGTATCACTATATTAGTGTAGTGTCAACATAAACATTAGGAGAATATTATATGTTCAGCAAACCAAGAACTTCGTATATAACAAAGGCCGGCCAGACTAATGCTTTTAATAAAGCAAGTATGAAGCCTCCAAACCCGACCGAATTCTGTACAAAATACACTGCCGCGCCAATGACGGTCATAAAATAAACACCGCCCATAGGACCGCCGCCTTGTTTTACAATTTTTACTGTTTTATCTTTTGACATCTTATATCCTCCTATTTAAATTAAAGCACATGTTCCTGCTGATATAATCCCACTATGCAATATATCGCGCTGTTAAGAGGAATTGGGCCTGGAAATCCGAATATGCGCAATGAAAAACTGCGCGAAGTTTTTGAAAGTTTAGGTTTTAAAAATGTTAGAACCGTTATATCCAGCGGCAATGTTTTATTTGAATCAGATCTTAAAAATGTCAAAGCTCTGGAAGAAAAAATTGAGAAAACAATCCTAGAGCAGCTAGGATTTCATAGCTCCACGATTATACGCAGCCGCGAACAGTTACAAAAATTAGTGGATTTGAATGTCTTTAACGGCTTAGAGCACGGCCGGCAATCATATCTTCTGGTTACGTTCTTTAAGAATCCGACAAAAGTTAATTTCAAGCTTCCCTATCAGCCGCCCGGTAAACCTTATAAATTCCTAGCCGCGACTGACGACGCCTTATTCAGCACCACAGACAATACCGCCATCCCCACAACCGATCTGATGACTTGGCTTGAAAAGGAGTTTGGCAAGGAAATAACTTCCCGCACATATAAAACCGTAAATCGTATCCTTGATAAACTTAATAATTAAGGAGTATATTGATGGTAATGCAAAATTATAAAAATATAGACGAATACCTTTCCAGCTTTTCCGGCGAAACCAGAAAAAAACTGGAAGAGATAAGAAAAACCATCCACGAAACCGTGCCCGAAGCTAAAGAAAAGATAAGTTATGGCATCCCCACCTTCACCCTGAACGGCAACCTGGTACATTTTGGCGGATTTAAAGACCATATCAGCTTCTTTCCCACATCTTACGGGGTCAAAGCTTTTGAAGAGGAGCTAGCAGATTATGAGACATCCAAAGGCACTATTAAATTCCCCTTGGATAAGCCCCTGCCGATAGATCTAATAAAGAAAATTACCACAGCCTGTGTCGAGCGAAACTTAGCTAAGAAGAAATGACCTTAAAACGCCCTCGCTACCCCATGCCGGATTTTGTAGAAAAAGCCCTTACGGCAAACAAACTTATGGAAGCTTACTTGGCCCGGCCGCCTTACCAACAGAACGATTATATAGGCTGGATCAACCAAGCCAAGCAGGAAGCCACCAAACAAAAACGACTTAACCAAATGATATCGGAACTCAAAGCCGGCAATAAATATATGAATATGGATTACCACCCTATAGATCAACGATGAAAATAAAGATTTTTATTACCGGGGGAACTATTGACGGATATGAATATTCGTCCGAAGAAGATGCACCGGAAGAAAAACAAACTTTTATACCAAAATTGGTGGAAGATTTTGGCTTTACTATTCCCTACTCTATAGAAGAACTCATGAACAAAGACAGCCGGTTCATAACGGATGAGGATCGAGAAATAATCGCTCAAAAGTGCGCGGAGTGCGAAGAGAAAAATATAATCGTTACCCACGGAACCATCACTATGGTTGAAACTGCAAAATATTTGAAGTCAAAGAAATTAAATAAAACTATTGTTCTAGTCGGCGCTATGATCCCGGCAGATCAACAAGATACGGATGGGCCTAATAACTTAAAACGAGGCTTTGAGGAAGTTCAGAAATTACCTGCAGGAGTTTATATATCTATGAGCGGAAGAATATTTGAAGCCGACAACGTCCGCAAAAACACCGAAAAAGGCGTGTTTGAAGAATTAAATCCTTAAGCTTCTTCGATAATTTATAAATTGCTCATGCTTGCAAAAAGATTATTTTTTAACATAATATATAAAATAACAAGTTAAGGGAGTCGGGTATGTCAGCTACTGAAGAAACCCTGGAGCAAAGGACTTTTGAAGTATTTAAGAGAACTCAAGAAAGATTACGTTTCGGTGAAGCAAGAAGAATTGATGGAAGAAATGACTGGGATCAAGATTTAGAGCAAGCTTTAGCTGAACTTGATCTTGATAGCCTAACAGATTTAGTAAGAGGAGATTTACCCATTCGAGACGAAGAAGCTCGCAGAAAGCTACAGGAATTAGAAAAATCCTGGATGGGCGTTGCCGCAGATTTAAAGTTAGCTCAACTAGCAGAGCCTTTGTATCTAAGAGGCCAAAACGAAAAAATAGCACGTATGCTTGGTGATTCTACTATAACGGCAACAATACTTGATGGAGTAACTTCACGCCCGATAGCTTCTCTTCCAGAGGAAGGGTCAAGACCACCTGTCGAAAACTTTGTGGTTGGAACCTTAGACCATGCGAGCGTTGGTTTAGACGGTGGTAGACTTCTTTTGAGACCCACTTCTGAAGGACCGGACGTTCCTTCTGCGTGGAATGTACAACCTATAGATCCCCAAGGCAATCCTTTAGTTACCTTGGGTATTGAAGCCACGCCAGCCCAGCCATAAAAAAACTCTTCGAAGAACAGTCTAATTTAAATTATTTTGGTTTGTGCGCTTTAAAGAGTAGCATTTCGGGAATCTTATTCAGCCGTTCATAAATACGTTTATTTACCCTTCTCATCTCTTTTGTTGGCTTAAATTCATTTACTTTATCCAAGATAAATCCGGCCTCTATGATTTGGTTGATAGTCTCACTCAAGGGTTGATGCCAAAATTCAACCTCTAATCCTTCTTCAACAGTTATAGTCCGGCTTGTTAAGTAGTCACCGTAAATCTGTTCTTCATTTGCTTTTTGATTTTTCTTTATACTTAATCTCCTATCCTCAATATCTTTCGTTTTACCAATGACTTGCATCGAGGAATGTAAAGGATGACCATCAGAAAACAGTAAAATACCGCCGGGTTTTAATATTCTATATGCTTCTTTGAGCATTTCATCTAAGCTATTTATTAGGTAATGCGCTGCGAGACTTGAGTATACTAAATCAAATTGCTCGTCTGGAAATTCTAGCTTCTCCATATCCATTACATAAAATTCACACTCCGGATAAGACTTTTTAGCAATATCTATTAATCTTTTTGACAAATCAATTCCAGCTGAGCGTTTAGCACCTTTAGACTTTAAGTACTGGCTATCTTCGCCGCTTCCACAACCCAAACTAATTACAGATTTTCCTTTTAAATCTGGCAGTTCTGAATACATTGCCGGTTTTTCGTAGTAGGAATGATATATCGAATCTGAAGAGTTCCTTACATGATTCGTATAATTTTCGGCATTCTCCTCGTACCAATCTCGCGTCTTTTTAGATGTCGGCATAGAGATATTATAGATTATGTGTTATTCGAAGCCGAGAATGTCCCAAAAATGTAGAAAAAAGGCCTCTTCGAAGCGCTACATTAAATTGCTTCAACTCCATCTAGAAACGGAGTATGGCTGGGTTGTAAGTCGCCAACTCTTTTCATCATGGATTCTGCTTTTTTTAAAGCACTCTTTGTAGTATTTCCCTTATTAAGTTTTAACTTTAATTCTTTGAAGTTATTAATGTTACCCTTGTACCCATAAAGATAAAATACAGGGACTTCATCTATGGGCTCATCTAAAACCAAAGAAAATAGTCCATTTAAATAACCATCTATATATGCCGCATCAAAGTATCTTTTACCTCTTATTGCTCCTTTTAGTAATCTCATATACGAATGTATTATGTGACTTAAATGGTGCTCATCAGAATATTCTCCCGTATTCCACCTGGCTTGGACTCTTTCAAGTAGATGTATGAGGCCATCTTGATAAGATGCTGCGTAAACTAGCTCAGGAAATTTAGAAAAAGAATTAAAATCTATAATGTTAAGATGGGCATCTTTTACTTTTACATATAGGTCATTTAATTCGTTAAAGCGGTGGTCTGGGAGCATGACTTCTTTTTTTATTAGCTCTTCTTTCAGCTTTTCGATAAAATATCTTCCATCTGTCTGAATGACGGTAGAATTTTTGGCTGTATTTTTTTTATCTTCGCTAGGAGCAACCACATAGGAGTGAGGAAGGATGTCTTCCATTTCTTTTTGTAAATAGTTATAAATCTTTTGAAAGTCCTCATCTTTAAATGAATAACCTATAAATACAACTGTTTTTGTTGCGAGCATATGCTTCAGAGAAGCACCTATAATGCCCTTGCTAAGTGCTTTATAGCACTTAATGTAGTCTTCTTTGGTCACAACTAGTGTGCCTATATTGTTTATCGATCCATGGATTTTAAAAACTTTCCGTCCTGGCAAATCCCAAAAAGCATAGTCTTCAGCTATCACAATAGGTGTCGCTCCAGACTCCGATTCAAAAAAAGTGTCCCAATTAGTAGTAACGATTTCCCTTATTTGAGGTATTGTCGCTAATTCTTTATGGAATCTAGTGGAAGCTCTTCTTAAATCTCCGAATGAGTCTACATAATCTAATCTTTTTTTAATTTTTTGTAGAAGCTTTCTTCTACCGGCCTTTTTTACATATCTAGACATTAAGTCAGAAAAGGAAATTTTTTCTTTAAAACTTATATTTAATTCATGCGCAATGTCTTCATAAAAAGTAGTAGGGTAAACTAAATCGGACTCAGTACTAATCCCAGCTCCTGCAAAAATGACTAAATCCCCATTTATACAAGCTTTTAACAACGGCTCAGGCAGTTCAAATTCCTTATCATCTCTACAGTAAACGCATCCACATTCATGTTGATCTTCATGAACTTTTCTATTCTTCATATCTGTCATATATATTATATTTTAATCATTATATGAAAAAGTAGCGATAGAGGTGATGCTTATTCTGATGCAACAAAGCTAGCCGCAAAGAATAGTAAACCTAATACAGCCATTACCCAGCCAACGACAGGCCAGACAAAAAGAGCTACTACCACTCCTACTATTGCTAAAAATATCCCTCCTGTTCGTGCTTGGTCTTTAGCAGAACCGCCTTTTTCTAATTTAAATGAACCCATAACTTCTCCTTATTATTTGAATAAATTATAGCAAAAATTGGGAATTTACTTCCCTGTTTTTGGTTCCGATTGGGAGGTGAGCAGACAGAGAAGTGGCTTTGCCACTTCCCGGCTCGTTGAGAGGAGGAGTCACCTCCTCTCAAAAGCAAAGAGCCTCGATTTCTCGAGGCTCTAGTGCAAAAAACGGCACCGTGCTATTTTCCCAGGGTTAAAACCCAAGTATTGTAACCGCTACGGGGCTTAACTTCTGTGTTCGGTATGGGAACAGGTGGATCCCCCGCGCTATGGGCACCGATTTTTGGCATTTGTGTAAAATACCGAATCGATGTCCATTTTGGTGCTGACGTTTTAATGATCTGGTGTTTTGATAAACACCAAC
>CAMLDK010000033.1 GCA_946478995.1 uncultured Candidatus Saccharibacteria bacterium
GCATAAGCAATTTTTATTTTGACAAAAACCTGCTAATGTAGCGTAAATGTTAATAATCGTTTAAATTCTGTTAAAATAGACTCTTAATTATGCCACCACCAAAAGAACTAGATCCTTCATTAAGACAGCAAAAAAAACAGCTTGAAGCTACTTGCGAAAGCTGGGGGGTCAGTTATGGCGACACGGTATTTTATTATGGCGGCGAATTAGCCCGTCAGCAGGGCGAACAAGACCCGCTGCCGGAACTTGAAGTTCTACAAAACCTCGATCAGGTACCTATGGCTTTGCGGCCTAGTCCGGCTTCAACCCGGGCTATAAGAGACAGAAGAGCTTATGCCGATGCTCTGCCGGGAGTTGCCAGAGACCTGCTGAAGGATCATGTAGAGGCCGAAGGCAGTCTGATGGACTATTTGCCCGATGATCCTGAGCAATATCCAGGACAAGCGCCGATGCGGTTTTCTATCGCAGGAGAACGCCAGCCTAGGGAAAATACCGATTTTGTAGCGAAAAATGTGGACCCAAGATACCCGGAAGCCATAGCCGAACTTAGCCGGGATCCGGGTACCCGCGACTCAATAAAAGAGGCAATAAAATTAATGAAGCAAGGCCGAAGCATCTTGGGCATCACTTATCATGCGAAAGATATAATCGACACGGCAATAGCCTTAAAAATAGACCTGGATTTATTTGACGACCAGGGCTTTGCTCCGGAAAAAACCGCCTTGGGTCTAAGCAAAGCTATCGCTTGGGGACAATATAACGTACCGAATCTTGGCAAGGTCGTAATGCTCAACACGGTCGGCACTCTTGCTGACACGACTTATTTATTGCTGCCTAGAACCGAAGCGTCCAAGGGCGTAGTAGGCAAGTTGCCCGACAGCGAAGCAGATCGAAATAACAGGGAAGCGGCAGAAGATAATAATGGTCTTTTAGCGGACGGGAACGCACTTGTTATGTGGTCTCCTATAGGCAGCACCCGCGGCGGCGGGGTTAGTGAAGGGACAGCCAGGCTTATGGCTCATGAGAATACGTATGTTATGCCGCTTTCACTGTGGCGGCTCGGTGATGAAATCAAAGCAAGGTGTTTGCCGCCAGTCAAGTTAAAAGATCCGTCCGAGGCCGATTCCCTCATGAGTTATTTCGCCAAAGATCTAAGCGACCTGGTACCGGATCAAGAGTTTATTTACACTCCGCACCGAAGCACTTAGGCTATAATGTCTTCAAATGGCAACTATATACTGCAGCAAATGCGGCCGTCCGATTGAGGCAGAATCAAACTTTTGCCAATTTTGCGGTGCGGGCCAGAATAGTGCCAAAGCTTCCGCAAAGTCCCAAGAACTTTCAGTAGAGACCGGCGATCTGATACCCAGGCAGCATCTAAGCGGCCGGGCGGTATGGTCATTCATGATAGGCTACACCACCTACACCGGCATAATTTTGCTTCTGCTTGTGCTGGGAGTAATCCTTAACCCGCTTATATTTATCTCGGCAATCGTATTCTATTTTTTTGCTCTTACCATTTTTGCGAGCTTGGTCCACGGTTATTTTTATTATGAGATCAATGAAACTGGCTTCAATATGGAATACGGAATCCTACAGAAACGGACTGTGAGTATACCTTTTGAAAAAATCCACAACGTAAATATCACAAGAAGTGTCATTGACCGGCTGTTAGGATTGGCGCGTATAGAGATAGAAACCTCCGGCAGCAACCTTCATGAAAAGAACGCTCTTGGCGGAAACATAACTGCCGCCGAAGGCATGCTGCCCGGCCTGACGTTAAAGCAAGCCCAGAAAGTCCACGATGTATTGCTTAAATATTCCGACGGAGAATAATCCGTTTAATACATGTGTTAAACTAGCTTTAATACAAAACTAACGCTTATTAATGGACCCAGATTCACAGAACAAGCCCGACGAACAAAACACTTCTTCTCCGTCTCCCGGCGGCGTGATAAAGCCTGCGGACAGTCAAAGTCCGCTGGCGGCTCAGCCGCCGCAAACCGTCCAGCCAGCTGATTTGCCGCAGGTTTCAGCGCAAAATCCCGCGCCCGGACCGAAGCCGGATTTGCCGCAAAATCCGGACGGCAGCAAGCCTATCTTTCCTTCGGATTCTTCAAGCCCGCCTTCCTCAGGCAGGGTTCTTAATAAGAAGCTGATTTTACTCATATTAATCCCATTGTTATTGGTACTCCTAGCTGCCGGCTACGTCTTTGGCTATTACATACCGAACCGGCCCGAGAACGCCTACAAAACCGGTTTGGACAGATCCGGCGATGCCTTGCAGATGATAGTAGATAAAGCTACCCAGCAGCAGACTTACGATAATTTCAAAAAATCAGAAATAACCGCCAATTTGGACATTAACTCCGGCGGCCAGAACGTAAAAGGTGATTTTAAGGCGAAATTTGACGGCTCCAAAATGGACACTGACCTAAACGTCAATTTTCCTAACGGCGATTCCCAGACAGCCAGTCTGGGCCTGAGTATCTTAAGCGAAAAGGCCGATGGCAAAGAATTCCCCGACACGTACTTTAATCTACGGGGAATCAAAGCTTTAGGAGTGGATCTGTTCTTGCCCGGCATCAACAAATATGACAACAAGTGGGTTGAAATATCTTCGGACTATATAGCATCTTTGGCTAAACAATCAGGGGTAGAACCTAATCAGCCAGACAACACTGGCAATTACCCGACTTTTGATGAAATTTCATCCTTAATACGTGATGTTTACGGAGTGACAAACGAGTATGTTCTAACTTCCGATCCGAATAAAGCGGTTCTTGTGAATAAACAATATCTGGGCAAAGAAGAAGTTGAAGGTGTAAACACTTTCCACTATGAGGTCGGGATAAACAAAGATCACTATAAAGCATACTGCGAAGCCGTTTCGAACGTTCTCTTAAACAGCCCGGCCCCTAAGAAGTTTCTGAACTTAAAAGACGAACAGATTGAACAGGAAAAACAAAAAATAGCTGAAAATTGCCAAAAAGATAGCGAATCCATAAAAGATGAAGATACTTTTGAAATGTGGGTAGATACCAAATACAAGCTGATCAAAAAAGTTCGTATCTATTCGAGCAAAGAGAACAAAGGCGAGTATTACGAACTGGGACAGAATTACGACGGCAGCGATAAGGTCAGTCTGTTTTTTGCAACAGTCAGCGATAAGGGCGGATTTAGCTCAAAGACCACCATTACAACCGATCTGAACGTAGGTGAGAGCAGCGGCGAGTTTACGTTCTCCGGCGGCACCGCTCCGGACAATTACGACGGCAAAGTTACGCTCAGCGCCAAGCCATTAAGCGAAGATTTTACAATAACCAAACCAAGTAAAACCACCAGTATCGATAAAATCCTGAAAGAAATCGGAATTGACCCCAAGGCTCTAATTGCACTTTATGGCGGCAACCCGGCAGCAGACTTCGTTTCTGGCAACCAAGCTCAAAGCCAGGACGCTCAGATCAAATCAAATGTAAATGCCGTCTATTCGCATTTAGAAGTTTATTTTGCGGAGAATGCAATCTACCCTACAAGCTCCCAACTTAACGACCAGTCTTGGCAGGCAAGCAATATGTCTGGTTTTAACGCGGATTTCTTGTCTGGAGTCGAGTATAACCCTTCTGATTGCAATGATAACGGCTGCTTAAAATATACTCTTAGCGCCAAGCTTAGCGATGGAAGTACGTTTGAAAAAACCGGCTCTAATAATTAGCTAAAGCTAATGAAGCATTTTAATATCAAGGTTTCCGGTAAAGTCCAGGGCGTATGGTTTCGGCGAAGTACGTTTCAAAAGGCAAATGAACTGGGTGTTTTTGGCACGGTTAAGAACATGCCCGATGGCAGCGTGGAGATACGAGCGGAGGGCGAGGAAACAGCTTTACAGAAACTCCTTGACTGGTGCAGAAACGGTCCGGAGCATGCCGCTGTTGAAGATGTAACTTACAGCGAAGAGGGATTTCAAGGCTATAAGGACTTCTCTATTTCTTAAATTCTTCGGCAACATCCGCTTCAGAATCTTCGGCAGATTTTTTAATAGGGTCGGACTCGGCTTTCTCTTTCCGTGCCAGCAGCATGAACGGCACGGCAAATGCGCTTATAACGCCGCTGACCATATAGGAGGCTGAATAGCTGTAAAAATCCGCTACTTTACCAAGCGCCGGCTGGAAGATAACGCCGCCGCTGGAACCGATCATCGAATCGAAAGACAGAACGGTCGCCCGCTGCTTGGACGGAATTACGCCGTTAAGATAAGTCTGGCGTATCGGCATCTCAGCGGCAAAAATCAGCGCCCAAAGTACTATCAAAATTATCGCCACCCAGAATATATTGACGAAGCCGAAGCTGAATAACAGAAGCGCACTCGAAACCGTACCCAGGGTTAAGATAGAAGTCCGGCGCTTGAAGAGCGTAACGAACTTTGGTACGAACAATCCGCCGAGTATCTGCGCGCCGGCTATTATCGCCGCCACCAAGCCGGCTATGCTATACGCATCAGGGTCGCCGTAAAGGTTTAGAAGATACGGCTGCATGGCATAAAAAGCATAGAACCCTACGCCGGACGTAAACGGCGCGGCCAGCATTATCCAGCGGACTTTGCGGTTCTTGATACCGTATTCGACGGATTTGTCAAAAATCCTTTTTATTTCCTTGATCGGCTGTTTGGATTTTTCCGGAGTGAAGCCGATATCGCGCATCACAAAAAACGCGAATAGGAAGCTCAGGCCAAGTATCGCCGCACGGAGTATATACGGAACGCCCAAATTGCTTGCCTGGGCGATCAGTCCGCCGGCTACCGAACCGCCCAGCATAGCTATACCGCCGGCGATCTGGCCCTTGGCAAAAACATTTTCCAAGTTACCCTTGAACTTTGTAAAGTGCATGGCATCAACCAGCCAGGCTTCAACCGCTCCGGAAAAGAAAGTAAAGCCCAGCCCGAGCAGCACGGAGCTGGCTATCCATCCCCAAAAAGGCCCGTTTATTTCCCACATTAATAAATACAGAGCTGTCGACGCGCTCAAGGTTATGGTCCCCAGCAGGAAAGAAGTCCGCCGCCCGCGGCTGTCGGCGACTATGCCTGTCGGAACTTCAAACAACAGCTGTCCGGCCGTGAAAAAAGCATTTGCCGCGAACGCCTGGGTATTTGAAAGCCCGGCGTCAAGCAGGAAAAGGGTATTGATTCCCCATATCAAGGAAGCGGCCAGCGTATTAAGCAGAGTCAGCGTCAAATATATACGTTGTATGCGTCTGGCCTCGCTATTCATATTCGAATTGTATCAAATAATATCTTCCCAGGCTCAATCTTATTGCCAGGCTGCTTCTTACATGCTAAATTAAAGACCGTTAACAATTAGATAGATATAAAGAGCGCGGGGAGAGATCTAGCTCAACGAACCGCCAGCAACCCGGATAATGCCGGGTGCTCCGCCTAGACCGCTTTATTAGTCAAGCGGGAAGATATCACTTTTGCGATCATCCTTTCCGCTAAGTTCATGGCAGAAAGGATTTTTTAATGCCCAAGGACCACAAGTTATTCACCAGCGAATCCGTCTGTGCCGGCCATCCGGACAAGATATGCGATATCATCAGCGATGCTATTTTGGATGAAGTCCTCCGTCAGGACCGGTTTTCCAGGACGGCGATCGAGACGGTCGTAGGCGAGAATCAGATCAGTCTTTTCGGCGAAATCCATACCAAGGCCAAGCTTGACTGTGAAGCCCTGGTCAGGAGTAAGATCGCTGAGCTTGGCTACAACAGACCTGAATGGAAGTTTTCCGACAAATCCAACTTTTCCAGTTTTCTTCATGAACAATCGCCGGAAATTTCAGCGGGCGTTGATCCGGGCGGCGCCGGCGACCAGGGCATAATGTTCGGCTATGCCGTAAAGGACTCGAAAGAGCTAATGCCCATGCCCATAGTCGTCGCCCACGCTTTGACGAAGAGAATAGACCGGTGCAGGAAAGACAAAATTCTTGAATGGCTACGGCCGGATGGCAAGGCCCAGGTGACCATTAAATATGTGGCGAATAAACCGGTTGCCGCGGAAAAAACAGTTCTGGCTTTAGCCCACAGCGAAGAGATCGGTCCTGATGAAGTCTATAAGCAAGCCATAGAACATATCATCAAGCCGGTTATAGAAAGCTTCGGATTGGATCTTAATAAGTCAGGCATAGTTGTGAACGGCACCGGCGTCTGGCATATACCCGGGCCGGAATCTGATGCCGGGCTAACCGGACGCAAAATCGTGGTTGACACATACGGCGGATATGCCAGGGTCGGCGGCGGGGCTCTATCCGGCAAAGATCCGACCAAAGTCGACCGGTCCGGGGCGTACGCTGCCCGCTATATAGCCAAGAACGTCGTGGCAAAAGGCATGGCAGATGAATGCGAAGTGGCCTTGGCTTATGTCATAGGCCAGCCGAGGCCGCTGATGCAGACCATCGAAACTTTCGGTTCGGCGCTAGCGGACGATAAAGAAATAGAAGAGTTCGCCGCCGGTTTGCTCGATACGTCAGTCAGGGGAATCATCGACGGTCTGGACCTGAGAAGACCAATATATTCCCGGACATCTGTCTACGGCCACTTCGGCAAACCGGAATTACCGTGGGAAAAAGTTGGCTAGCATTGTACAATTATCTGTAAGATGATCAATGTTTACCACAGCACTGCTCGTGATTCCAAATTAAGGTCGGCCAAAATCGCCAAGGCCGGCAGCTGGGTTCATGCCGTCGAGCCGACCGAAGCCGAGCTGGAAAAGCTAGCCAAGGAATTCAACTTGGACAAAGACATCCTTATGGATGCGACCGATCCGCACGAGGCTCCCCGTGTGGAAGAAAGCGAAGGCGCTACGTACGTTTTCTGCCGTTACTGCCGCCCGGCCGACCCTGATATTCCGACCGAGCCTATGCTTATAGTCTCTACCGACAAAAACATCATCACCGTGATGCGCAGCAATGACGACACGCTACAAAACATAATAAACGGCCACAAATATATAGCCACCACACAGAAAACCAAGACATTTCTTCAAATCTTAGAGCAAATCAACCATTCCTACCGCAGCCAGCTGCTTCAGATCTCCAAGCAAATTCTGCGTTTCCGCTCCCAGATGCGCCGTACAGAAGCCAGCAATATAGACCTGATAAAATTCATTGAACTCGAGGAAGACCTGAATGAATTCTTATCAGCTCTGCAGCCGCAGGGAATTGTTCTAAACGCCCTTGAGTCCGGTAAATATATGAAAATGTATGAGGATGACAGGGAGATGGCCGACGATATTCTGCTAAATACCAACGAGCTGATCGAGCAGTGTAAATCGCGGCTTAGGACTGTTGTGAATATCCGCCAGGCTTATGATGTGATAGCCACCAACAACCTTAACAAAATATTCAGGCGCCTAACCGCCATAGCCATCTTTTTGGCCATACCGACGGTAATCGGCGGCTTATGGGGGATGAATGTGCCCTTGCCTTATCAGGAAAGTAAGTACGCGTTTTTCATTATCCTGATCCTTATTGCCGCCACGGTATATTTAGCTAACCGGTTCTTTACTTATAAAAAATGGCTCTAACCTAAAAATCAGCTATTTTTAGGGACGTGCCACCGGTGCCATTCTATCGAAGACATCCCTGTATGCTCCCGTGCCAAGCCAGGTAAGCGCGACACTTCGCGAATCTTTTGGCGCGCCTGGTTTCTCTTCATGTGTGCGAACCAAACTTATCTCACATAACCTATCAAGGGTTTCTCCAAAAAGCTTAATACGGTCTTCGTCGGTTCTTGATATCCTAAGCCCTTTTCTTAATTCTATTTTAGGATTGAAGCCTGTCACGCTCTTGCTGCCGAGTTTTCTTAAAATTTCGATAGCCATTGCAGACTGGTCGGCGCTCACCTCGCCGCCTTCTTCCTCACGACCGGCTGTCAACAGCTCGCCGACAGCCTCTAATTGCTCGTCTCTAGATTTCCTGACAGGATTATTCACTTTTATATTATACAATAAACCTTTATACAAATCAACATAAGCGTAAAAGTTTTAATTGACGCGTTAACTAGTAGTCGGTTTATAATAAACATTGGAAGTGTGAGGCTTCCGTCGATCCCGACATCACCGTCGGGATCCTTGTTTTTAAGAACCATTATCCACGACATTTGATTTATCGCTATATTATGTTAAGATAATCTTAAATAACAGGGAGTTTCGGATGAATAATAAAGGGTATGAAACCGTAAAAGCCGCACTTGACGAAAGGCTTGGTGAAAGAACTTATGCAACCACTAGTCAGCATTTCGACGAAGAGGATGGCTACTCTTCTAGGTATGTAAGCTTTAGTGCTCATCTTGGCCCTGGAGAAACAACTCATAACGGCGTTGACCCTGTAAGAATACTGTCGGCACTGCATGACGCTGGGCTTATGGCCTCTCATGAAACCAGGGTCGTGCATTCGGACACCCCGCAATTTGCATACCTAGGGGTTTTTACTGATTTGCCTCACAATGAGGGTGAGACGCCTCCGCCGAAAGTTATGCTGGAAGACCTTAACGCATAAATTGCCATGAGCAGAGGTATATTGCCCGTATTTGAAGCTGTTGAAAATATTGAAGCCGCCGAAGCCCTTAGCGAACCTTTCCTGCGGGCTGAAGATTATACAGTTCTTCCGGAAGACGACCTGGGGAAAGTGGAGCCGATTGCAGTAGGTGTGGCTTATATTTCAGATGATGGAGAGGTTGAGTACGGATTTGCGTTAGCTGAAGAGACAGACAGGCCGCTAGCTGCTGTCCAGGAATTTTCCGGGGGATATGATAGGACAGTTGGCTATGAGCATGCGGTAGAAGCTAGAGTGAAATCTCAAAATCAAGCTAATGTTGTAGCAGCAAACTCCGATTGGAGAAGGATAGCAATAGAAAAAACCCAAGCACGGGGTCTAAAAACAATCTCAGGTTTTGCGGTATTTGCTTCAGGAGTAGAAAGTTCGGAGCTAAGCAGCGGTTTTGTCGTGACGAAGAAAGTCTTTGAAGAACTCCCCTTGGACTTAAGGGAAGACTGGGTAGATACTGTAAATAGAGGTGAAGTAAATGAACTCGAAGCCAGACTATCCGG
>CAMLDK010000034.1 GCA_946478995.1 uncultured Candidatus Saccharibacteria bacterium
ATTCTGACCAGCCCGCTGCTTCTTATCGCCGCCATCCTGCTGAAAATTTCTTACCCGGGAGAGTCGGTCTTATTCAAGCAGGTCCGGCTGACACAGTTCAATCGAAAATTCACCGTTTATAAATTCCGCACCCAGCATCAGAAATTTGACGGTACCACCCCGGAAGAAGCCTTTGAGATAATCGGCCGCAGGGACCTCCTGGAAAAATACCGTGATAACGGAGACTATGTAGAAAAAGACCCGCGTATAACCCGGATCGGACGGATCCTGCGCACCTCAAGCATCGACGAGCTTCCCCAGCTCATCAATGTGATAAAGGGCGATATCAGCCTGGTCGGCCCCAGGGCGCTGATACCTGAAGAGCTGGAAAAATACCCAAGCAAGCACCATATACTTAGCGTCAAATCGGGGATGACCGGTCTGGCTCAGGTGTCCGGCCGGCTTGATATAAGTTTTGAGGAACGCCGCCGGCTGGATCTTTATTACGTGCAGAATTGGAGTTTCGCTCTGGATACTACCATTTTGATCAAAACAATAAGAGCTGTCCTTTCCGGCAGCGGAGCCAAGTGAAAAAAGTAGCAATAGTCACGGATTGGATCATCGGCGGAGGCGCGGAAAATGTAGTCTATGAGCTGCATAAGATGTATCCGAAGGCCCCTATCTATACATCCTACTGCTCGCCTAAATGGCGCGGTAAGCTTCATCCGGCAAGCGTGAAAACCGGCTTTTTACAGTACTGGCCGCTTTCGGCTTTGCGCAAGTACATACCTTTCTTAAGGGCCCTCTGGTTTTCCCGTCTTAAGCTGAAAGGGTACGATGTGGTCATTTCCGTCACCGGAGCGGAAGCAAAAGCTGTGAACGTTCCGGACGGAACTCACATATGCCTGCTAAACGCCCCGACGCATTATTATTGGAGCAAGTATCAGGAATATTTAAAAAATCCGGGATTCGGCAGGTTTGACTGGCTGGCGCGGATCGGGTTGAAGCTTATTATCAAGCCGATGCGCAAGTGGGACCACTACGCCGCCCAGCTTCCGGATCTTTTGATTGCCAATTCAAACTTTACTAAAGATCAGATAAAAAAATACTACCAGCGCGAAGCAGTTCTAATACACCCTCCGGTAAATACGAAAAAATTCGCCAAATTCGCCCGGCCGGAAAGTTTGAGATCCGGCTTCGTATCCACAGGCAGGCAGACCCACTATAAAAAAATCGATCTGGCCGTCATAGCCTGTAATAAAACCGGTTCGGACCTGACCGTCATAGGCGACGGCCCGGAACATTCGCGCCTGCGGTCTTTAGGCGAAGAAAAAATTAAATTTACCGGCAACCTGGAAACTGCCGACGAGGTAGCTAAGATAGTCGGCGCGTCTAAAGCCCTCCTGTTTCCAGGAACGGACGATTTCGGTATAGCGGCGGTAGAGGCACTATCGGCCGGTACGCCGGTCATCGCCTATAAGGACGGCGGTCCGCTTGATTATATAAAGCCGGGGGTGAATGGTGAGTTCTTTGAACCTCAGACCCCTGAAGCCTTAGCTAAGGTCTTAAGTAAATTTGACATCGGCAAATATACTCAAGATGATATAAAAAACTCTGCCGAAGACTTTTCTATTCAGGCTTTTCGTCATAAGATAACCAGATTGGTCGACAGCCTGTAAAATATAACCCCGCGTTTTGTTTTAATGCCTGCGTAAATATAAAATGGAGCTTATGCTCTTTAGCGGCCAGTTCATTCAGAAAGGAAAATAAATGTGCGGAATAGTCGGATATATAGGTAAGCAAACCACAGCCAAAGATTTCGTCATGGACGGCCTTAGGGCTTTGGAATACAGGGGATACGACTCTGCCGGTATCGCGATTCTTAACGACCAGGACCTGATAGTAAAGCAAAAAGGGCGGGTTGAGGCTCTGGCCGATCATATAGCGGATTTTAAGATAAATTCTTCCATAGGTATCGGACATACCCGCTGGGCGACCCACGGGCCGGCAAATGATGAAAACGCCCACCCCCATTACAACAGGGACGAGACCATTTTTGTCGTCCATAACGGGATTATCGAAAACTACCGTGAAATAAAAGAGAAGCTCGTCAGTGAAGGCTATGAATTTTCATCTGAAACCGATACCGAGGTTATCCCTCATCTGATCGATTTCTACTTGAACCAGTCCGGCGATTTTGCCGCGGCCTTTGCTGCCGCTATCAATGACCTGGAGGGGGCTTACGCTATATGTACTATCTATAAAAAGCAGCCGGACGTGATGTACGCCGCCAGGTTGTCCAGCCCGATCGTAGTAGGTGTTGGCGACGATGAGTATTTCGTAGCTTCGGACCCCAGTGCTTTGATTCATAAGACCAAAAGAGTGATTTTTTTGAAGGATTACGAAATAGCCGAGATCAAAAAGAGCGGCGTTAAGGTCCATAACTTCAAAGAATTCAGCAAGGCTACCAGCGAAGTCGAAGAGCTTGATTATGATGCCGAGGAAACGACTTTAGGCAAGTTCCCTAACTTTATGTCCAAAGAGATACATGACGTGCCGGCCGCCATAGAAAACGCTATCCGCGGACGCGTTAAATCAGACATAAGTACCGTAAAACTTGGCGGCCTGGATGCCGTGCAGGAGCAGCTGGAATTCATCGACCGCATCACCATCGTCGCTTGCGGTACTTCATATTACGCCGGCCTGGTCGGTGAATATCTGATCGAAGAGATCGCCAATATACCGGTCGAGGTACAGCTGGCCAGCGAGTTCAAATACCGGCAAGAGCCGTTTTCCCGGGGGACGGCCATTATAGCTATTTCTCAATCCGGCGAAACCGCGGATACTATATCGGCACTCAAGAAGATTGAGAATTACGGAATGCTTAAGCTGGGAATAGTAAACTCCGTGGGCTCGACTATCGCCCGGATTACTGATGCCGGAGTATACTGCCACGCCGGACCGGAACAATCGGTCGCCAGCACCAAAGCCTTCATAGCCCAGGTGACCATACTTTGCGAGATAGCCCTCAGCCTGTCAAAGGGCCAGAGCAAGCTATACCAGCCATTGCTTGAAGAACTGGAAAAACTTCCGGCGAAAGCCGAGTCGGTCTTAGCCTTATCAGATGAAATAAAAGCTTTGGCTAAGAAATATGCCAGCAGCCGCGACTTTCTCTATATCGGCCGGGGCTACCTCTACCCTTGCGCGCTTGAAGGAGCTTTAAAGCTTAAAGAGATATCTTATATCCACGCCGAAGGCTGCAGCGCCGGCGAAATGAAACACGGACCGCTGGCCATGATAGATGAGAACTTTCCGACGGTAGCCCTAACCTGCGACGGCCCTCTGCTTGAGAAAACTCTCTCCAATATTGAAGAAATCAAAGCCCGCAAAGGACCGATCATAGCTTTTGCCACCGAGGGCAACAAAAAAATTGAAAGCCTGGCTGACGACGTGGTGTTCCTGCCTAATACCAAAGAGCAGCTGCAGCCTATCCTCTCCGTGATTGCCACCCAGCTTTTTGCCTACCATATAGCGATAGAAAAAAACCTGGACGTAGACAGGCCCCGCAACTTGGCAAAGTCCGTAACCGTAGAATAGATCAGGCGACTTTTAGGATGGTCTCGATGGCAACGGCCGTCTCTTCCCAATCCCGCACGGCTATGCTATCTATGCCCATGGCTTTCACCGGATAGTCATTGCCGCCCTCGTGCATCTTATCGCCGAAGAATAAGATATCGTCTTTATGCAATCCTAGAATATCCATGAGTTTGCTCATGCCGTAAGCCTTGTCTATACCTAGTTTGGTGACATCTATGGAAGTAAGTCCTCCGGCCCGGACTTCAAACTCGGGTATATGCGCGGCTATGGCATCGCGGAGCCTGTATTTTTTTTCATCTTCCGGATCCCAGGCGTCCTTGGCCTCGACCGGCGCCTGCTGGCCGAGAACCGACAGCGTGATCTGGCTGCCGCGGTCTTCTATGAGATCGCCCCAATGCTTGCCGGGCTCCGGGCGGAGCTTAGTCTCATCGAGGCCTCTCTCAAGCGCATCAAATATCTTTTCTTTCTGGTCTTTGCTGAAGTCTTCGGCATACACCTGACGCCATCTTTTATCATCCGGCTGATAGGTGTAATAGCGGGTACCGCACGTAGGCATCAGGTGCAGGTTTTGCAAGTTGTCGCCGGCAGACTTCAACCCGGCAAGTATCTGCATCTCAAATTGTGTAAGTTTGCCGCCCGAGATTACGCAGACCTTATATTTTGCCAACAGGTCATTTAAGAGCTCGGTCATACGGTCCGAAGCCTGGGATTTGCTGATGCTCAGCGTTCCGTCCAGATCGAATGCTATGACTTTCTTTTTCACGAGTTATGCACCGCGCCTTCCCAGCCCAAGCCAAGCTTGGCCTTGCAAGTCGCTCTTGGAGCAAAATACATTTTTCATCTCCGATACTCCTTCAATGTACCTATTGTACATCTCAGTCCGTTTCTCGATAAGAAAATGCATTTTGCTCTCAAGTGCATAACTCGTGTTATTTGCCGTTGTTCCATTCGTTTAAAAACCAGCTTGACGACCATTTTTTTTCTTCGCCGACACCGCTAATAACTTTTATACTATATTTTTGGCAGGTTTCCCACTCAGGGATTGATTTAGCGTCAACCCTGTCTCCGCCCTTGGTGAAGACATCGGGTTTGATGATTTCCAAAGCCTTATTGACCGTCTGGTCGCCTTCGATCTCGAAAGGCACCACATAATCTACACCGGCTATGCCGCTGACTATAAGGCTTCTGGTTTCCAGGTTCTGAAACGGCTTGCCTTTCTTAGCCGATAAAAAACTGTCGCCATTAACCACTACCACGACTTTGTCGCCGTACTTCTTACTTTCAATTATGCAGCTGATATGCCCGGGATGTATCGGATCGTAGCCGCCGCTGGTCATCACTACTTTGCCCAGTTTCGGCCGAAGCTTGGCAAAATCACCAAGCGAAATAATTTCAGCGCCCCATTGTCTGTCTGTCATCAACAAAAGTATATCAGATTGCAATTTTCAAACTATAGAGAAGAAGATATAATGAAACAGATGAAAATCCTTGTTACGGGCGGAGCCGGCTTTATCGGCTCAAATTTTGTCCACCACCTCTATAAGACCCGTCCCGACTGGCAGATAGCCGTTCTGGATGCCCTTACTTATGCCGGCAACCTGGCTAACCTGGAGGGTTTGGATACATCCAGAGTCGAATTTATCAAAGGCGATATCTGCGACCCTGAGATTGTTGATAACGCGGTACAGAAATGCGACATGGTCGTACACTTTGCAGCTGAAAGCCATGTGGATAATTCCGTCTCCGGCCCCTTGCCTTTCGTCCGCAGCAATGTGCTCGGCACGTTTCAGATACTTGAATCGGTGCGAAAATATGAAAAACGCCTGCACCACATCTCCACCGACGAAGTTTATGGCGACCTTGAGCTGGACGACCCGAAAAAATTCACTGAAAACACGCCCTATAATCCTTCCAGCCCCTACTCCGCCACCAAGGCCGGCTCGGACCATCTGGTAGAAGCCTGGATAAGGACATACGGTATCAAGGCCACCATATCCAACTGCTCTAACAACTACGGACCTTACCAGCATGTGGAAAAGTTTATTCCCCGCCAGATAACCGAGATTCTCCAGGGACGCAAGCCGAAACTCTACGGCGAAGGGAAAAATGTACGTGACTGGATCCATGCCGAAGATCATTCTTCCGGCATCTTAGCCATACTGGAGAAAGGCAGGCTGGGCGAGACTTATCTGATAGGCGCTAACGGCGAGAAAGACAACAAGACGGTTATCCAGCTAGTTTTGAAACTTATGGGCAAGTCGCCGGATGATTACGAACAGGTAAATGACCGGCCCGGGCACGATTTGCGCTACGCTATAGACTCCACGAAAATTCAGCAAGAATTGGGCTGGGCTCCGAAGTACGACGATTTTGAAACGGGGCTTCAAGCAACCATAAAATGGTACGAAGAAAATGAGGACTGGTGGAGACCGCAGAAAGCAGAAACCGAAGCTAAGTATAAGGAAATAGGCCGATAATGGCGGAGCTGGAAGTAAAAGAAACCTCTATCAAGGGCATGTACCTTGTAAACCTGGCCATGCACGATGACGAGCGGGGCTGGTTCAAAGAAAATTATCAGAAAAAAAAGCTGGAAGAACTAGGCCTCCCCAAATTCAACCCGGTTCAGAACAATTTCTCGTTTAATAAGCAGGTCGGGGTAACCAGGGGGCTGCATGCGGAACCCTGGGAGAAGTTTGTTTCACTTGCGGGCGGCAGAGTTTTCGGAGCATGGGTGGATCTAAGGCCGGGCGATGATTTCGGCAAAGTCTATACCGGCGAAATCACTCCTGGCGTAGCCTTTTTCATTCCCAGGGGTGTTGCCAATGGCTACCAGACCCTGGAGCCGAACATCACCTACACATACTTAGTAAATGATTATTGGTCCGCTGACAAAAACTACAAGGCCGTCAACCTGTTCGACCCCAAGCTTAATATCAGCTGGCCTATCAGTAGCGAAAAGTCCATAGTATCGGCGAAAGATCTGATGAACCCCCTGCTTGAAGACATTAACCCTATGGAAGTTTGATGGATCCCTCAAAGATACTGATCATAGGCGCTAACGGCCAGTTAGGGTCGGAACTTAAAGCAAAATATCCAAAGGCCCAGGCTGTCGATAAAGAAGAGCTGGATATCACTAACGGCCGGATGCTTGAAGATTTTGACTGGTCAGACGTGGAAACCATCATCAACGCCGCCGCTTACACCAATGTCGACGGCGCGGAAACTATCGAAGGTCGCAAACTGGCCTGGCTGATAAACGCTAGCGCGTCAGGTCTGCTGGCAAAAATAGCCAGCCAGAATAATATAACCTTGGTGCATATATCCAGCGAGTATGTATTTGACGGCCAAGAAAAAGAACATGGCGAAGAAGAAGCCCTTTCACCACTGGGAGTTTATGCGCAAAGCAAGGCCGCCGGCGACATAGCGGTAGCTACGGCAACTAAACATTACATACTCAGAACCTCCTGGCTTATAGGCAATGGGCCGAATTTTGTCAGGACTATGATCGGCCTGGCAGAAAAAAACATTTCGCCTGAAGTCGTGGATGACCAGGTGGGCAGGCTTACTTTTACAACTACCTTAGCCGGCGCCATAGATCATTTGCTCAAGAGCCAAGCAAGCTATGGAACATATAATGTCAGCAATGACGGACCGGCTGTCAGCTGGGCGGAAGTCACCAGCAAGATATTTGAGGCCTTAGGGCGGACAGATCTGAAAGTCTCCGGTATTTCCACCGATGAATATTTTTCTTCCAAAGAAAATATATCTCCACGGCCATTGAATAGCACCTTGGATCTTAGCAAAATCAAGGCTACCGGTTTTTCCCCGCCTGACTGGCAGGATGATCTAGTAAAATATATCGATATGGAGAATAAAAAATGAAAGGCATAATCCTAGCGGGCGGCAACGGCACCCGGCTTTATCCGATAACTTTGGCGGTCAGCAAGCAGCTGATACCGATCTACGACAAACCGATGATCTATTACCCGCTTGGCACGCTCATGAGCGCCGGTATAAAAGATATACTGATCATTTCCACAACTCAGGACCTGCCCCGCTTCGAACAACTGCTTGGCAGCGGCGAACAGATAGGCTGTAATTTTACATACAAAGTGCAGGAGAAACCCCGGGGTCTGGCGGATGCCTTCATAGTCGGTGCGGACTTCATAGGCAATGATAAGGTTGCCATGGTACTGGGGGATAACATTTTTTACGGCTCGGACTTAGAGCTGAAGCTGCAGGCTGCTTCCGATCCGGACGGCGGTGTGATTTTCGGCTATCCTGTTTCCGATCCAGAACGCTATGGAGTAGTAGAGTTTGACTCTCAAAATAATGTTAAATCCATAGAGGAAAAGCCTTCCAGCCCCAAATCTCATTACGCCATACCCGGGTTGTACTTTTTTGATAATGACGTAGTTGAAATAGCTAAGTCCGTCCAACCCAGCGCCAGAGGAGAAGTAGAGATAACAGAAATCCATAATGCTTACTTGAAGCAAGAAAAGCTTAATGTGGTCCTGCTGGATCGCGGTACGGCCTGGCTTGATACCGGTACGTTTGCTAGTATGAACCAGGCCTCCCAGTACGTTCAGGTCATAGAGGAACGCCAAGGCATGAAAATCGGCTGCATCGAAGAGATTGCCTATAGGCAAGGTTTTATAAATAAAGAACAGCTTTCCAAGCTTGCCGGCGCGCTGCATAAAAGCGGTTACGGGAAATATCTACTGGAAATAATAGGAGAATAATGTCAGATTCAAACAAGACCGTCGCGGTTATAGGTACAGGTTATGTCGGTGTTACGACTTCGGCCATTTTAGCTAACGCCGGCTACAAGGTCTATGCTCTGGATATCAGCGAAGACCGGTTGCAGGCACTTCGCGAGGGTAAATCGTTTTTCTACGAAGAGGGAATAAACCCTCTGATTAAAACAGCCGTTGAAAGCGGCAGCCTCATTCCTACCGCTTCTTACGAAGAGGCCGTATCAAATAGCAAATTCGTCTTCTCCTGTGTCGGTACCCCTGACAGGCCGGATGGCAGCTCCAATTTGGATTATGTATTCGCGGCGGCCGAAGAATGCGCGCGGAATATAAAACCGGGCGCAATTTATATCCAAAAAAGCACCGTCCCGGTCGGCACCGGCAGAAAAGTTTCTGAAATCTTCAAGGGCAAAGATGTCGCCTACACCTCCAACCCTGAATTCCTGCGCGAAGGAACCGCTGTCTTAGATACTTTATTTTTCGATAGGATCGTAGTTGGCGGATCGGACAAAGAAGCCGTCAATGCCGTGCTTAATCTTTATAGGGAGGTTGAGAAGCACCAGCGGGAAATAGCTGAGCTCGCCGGCCTTAAGCCCAAGGACGTCAAAGGTGAATATATCGCCACCAACCTCGACAGCGCGGAGCTTATAAAAGTAACCGCCAATGCATTTTTAGCGCTTAAGATTTCCTTTGCCAATTCCATCGCTCA
>CAMLDK010000035.1 GCA_946478995.1 uncultured Candidatus Saccharibacteria bacterium
CGTGCTTGGTATCTGGGGGCTTGGCGGAACTTCGGTGATCTTTGACGGACGCTTCAGCCCTGAAGCCTGGTATAAGGTTCTTCAGGATAACAAAGTCACCATCTGGTACTCCGCCCCGACGGCTATTCGCATGCTCATGGGTGCGGAAACACAGCCCAAAGATTTCGACCTTTCCTCGCTGCGGCATCTTTGCAGCGTCGGCGAACCCCTAAATCCGGAAGCTATCTGGTGGGGCATGGACACTATCGGGCTGGCATTCCATGACACCTGGTGGCAGACCGAACAAGGCGCTATCACCATAACCAACTACCCTTCCATGGACATCAAGCCCGGATCGATGGGCAAGCCCCTGCCCGGCATCGAGGCGGCCATCATAGACGACGAGGGGAAGCAGCTATCTTTTGGCAAGGAGGGCAACCTAGCGCTCAAGTCTTCCAGCGTTTCGTCAATGATGAAAACAATTTGGAACAACCAGGCAAAATATGACTCATATTTCAACGGCGAATGGTACCTTTCCGGCGACAAAGGAATCAAGGACAAAGACGGGTATTTCTGGTTCGTCGGGCGATCCGATGACGTAATAAACACCGCCGGCGAACGCGTTGGGCCCTTCGAGGTCGAGAGCGCACTGGTTGAGCATCCCGCCGTCATAGAAGCCGGCGTCATCGGCAAACCGGATGAGGTCCGCGGCCAGATCATCAAAGCTTTTGTTGTCATCAAACCGGGAATAGAAAAGAATGACGAGCTTAAAGAAGAAATCAAACAGCACGTAAAGAAACATCTGGCCGGCCACGCTTATCCCCGCGAAATCGACTTCATCGACAAATTGCCAAAGACCCGCTCCGGCAAGATTATGCGCCGTATTCTAAAGTCTCAGGAACTTGGTGAAGCCATCGGCGACACCTCAACCCTAGAAGATTACTAAATGAGTAAGGATCTAGAAAAGAGAATAGAGGCAATTGAAGCCCGCAATAAGAAAGTTGAGATGGATAAGGCTTGGGAGACGAGCTTATTACGGCGGAGCTTGATTACTGGCCTGACCTACGTGGTCGTCGTGCTTTTCATGTTGTCTGCAGATATTGAGAAACCATTCATCAGCGCAATCATTCCATCTATAGGATTTTTACTATCGACACTTACCGTATCTTTTGTAAAGAATTCCTGGCTCAAAAGATAGTATATGGCTGTCCGGGTGTGCTATAATTTACCCCTGTTACATATCGTGTTTGTCTAAACTTACGCATTTGGATGATGTACAAGGCATTTACGAGTAGCGGAGTGAGTCGTACTTAAGGTACGATGAACGAGCAACACAGTAAATAACACAGTACATAGCCAAAAGCATCAGCAGAGTTGCCAGCTCTGCTGGCGAGCAGACTGATGCGATGCGTAAGTTTAGGCAGGGTAGCTCAGCTGGTTAGAGCGCAGGACTCATAAGCCTGAGGTCGGCGGTTCAAGCCCGCCCCCTGCTACCAGAATATTCTATATGCGTATAATTAATCTTTGACTTAAGCGTTTTTTTCTGTTAATATTAACGAATCAATCTAATGAATCCGGGTCACTAGTAGTTGTTTACTCGCTGTTCATTGCTGATCAACCGATAAACTAACTAGAAAAGGATTCTTTTTTTATGTCCTCCTATACAACTTATGCGGCTCGCGGCAACCGTAATCGCCGTCCTAGATATGGCTCAAGCCGTCCGTCACAAAACCGAAACAAGGGTAGAAAACAATATATTCACCCCGACAAGTTCATTAAAGCGGCAAAGCCGACCCGTATCGATACGTATGCACCGACTCATGCTTTTGCCGACTTTGATATTCACCAGTTATTAAAAGAAAATATCCAAAGCAAAGGATATGTAACCCCTTCGCCTATACAAGACCAATCCATACCTCCTGCTTTAAAAGGAAAAGACGTCATCGGTATAGCTAACACCGGGACTGGAAAGACTGCCGCTTTTGCGATACCGGTCCTCCACCGGCTTATGAACGACAGAAACTCGCGGGCTATTATAATAGCTCCCACAAGAGAACTAGCCCAACAAATTGAAGAGGAATGTATATCTTTTGCCCGCAGAAGCGGATTAAGCGGCGTTGTGCTAATTGGCGGATCCGCCATGGGCAAACAGCTGCAGGGCCTCCGAGGTAGACCAAACATCGTCATTGGGACGCCTGGACGGATAAAGGATCATGTGGAACGAAAGACTTTGGACTTATCCAAGTTCAATATGGTCGTTCTGGACGAAGTCGACCGGATGGTAGACATGGGATTTATAAACGACATCCGCCTGCTTCTTAGTAAGATTGCGGACACGCGGCAATCATTATTCTTTTCGGCCACGATTGATGCCAAGATAAACGCATTAATCCATACATTTATGGCAGACCCCGTAACAGTCTCGGTCAAGCAAGGCGATACCAGCGATAATGTAGAGCAGAACGTAGTGCGATATGACTCTCCCGGCGACAAGCTCGGCAAACTCCACGACTTGCTGATTGACTCAGATGTCAAGAAAGCTCTGGTTTTTGATGAGACACAGCGAAGTGTTGAAAGACTATCCAAAGAATTATTAAGCCGCGGGTTCAAGACAGCGGCTATCCACGGCGGTAAAACCCAAGGCCATCGCCAGCGAGCCTTAAACCAGTTCCGCGATGACAACATTTCGGTTCTTGTAGCCACGGATGTGGCGGCGCGAGGTATAGACGTGACTGATATCACGCACGTGATCAACTATTCCACGCCTGCAAGCTACGACGACTATATCCACCGTATCGGCCGGGCCGGACGGGCTGGAAAAACAGGCAATGCCCTAACTTTCATACAAAATTAGGCCATAGCTTTAGATTTAAAAAATAATTGCATTTATAAATTTATTTCGCTATAGTAAAAGTAAGAAAAGTAATAATTTTCTAACTATGAAAGAGCGCGGATTCCCAAAAATATTAGGTACGGCTACCTTGAACGAAAAGGGCCAATTAGTCATACCTGTTGAAGCTCGCAACACCTTAAAGCTAAAGTCCGGAGACAAGGTCGTTATCATGAGCAGCCCTCATAGGCCGGCACTAATACTTATCAAAGCCGAAGAAGTAGAGGCTCTGGTAAAAAATCTTGCCAGCGCTTTGAATAAAGAAGATTCTTAAACACTAAAGGTTAAGGAGGCAAAAATCAGCAAGACAACCGCTGTCAAATCTAAAACTGCCCAGATTCATTATTCCCACAGCGAAATAATGGTGATTATGGGCGCGCTAATGCTCGTCATGCTGCTGGCGGCGCTGGACCAGACCATTGTGTCGACCGCCCTGCCCAGGATCGCAACCGAGCTTAAGGAGCTGGATAAACTATCATGGGTTGCTACCGCCTACCTGCTGACCAGCGCGATAACCACGCCGATCTATGGCAAACTCAGCGACCTTTTCGGGCGCAAGAAAATCTTCCAGTCAGCTATAGGTATCTTCCTGATCGGATCAATCCTCTGCGGCATATCTCAGAATATGAACGAGCTGGTACTTGCCCGGGCTATCCAGGGAATTGGTGCCGGCGGCCTTATGTCATTGGTCCTAGCTATCGTAGGTGATGTCATCCCGCCGCGACAACGAGGCAGGTATATGGGCTATTTTGGAGCTGTTTTCGGCGTTTCCAGCGTGGCGGGACCGCTGCTTGGCGGATTTTTGACCGACTCCTTCTCCTGGCGGTGGGTGTTTTTTGTCAATATTCCACTCGGCATCCTTGCGCTTTCGGCCGTGGCCAGCCGGCTTCATCTGCCTGTCCATAAGCATAAACATTCTATTGATTACATTGGCGCGGCTCTTCTGAGCGCTGCGTCTGTCTGCTTGCTTATGGCGACGGTCTGGGGCGGACACACTTACGCCTGGGGATCGAGTCAGATCCTCAGCTTGCTTGGAGGGGGCGTGACTCTAGCTATCGCATTTGTCCTATGGGAACTGCGGGCCAAGGAACCGATCATACCTATGAGGCTGTTCCGCAATGAGATATTCACCGTGTCTGTCCTGCTTTCCCTGCTGTCCGGAATCGCCATGTTCGCATCCATTCTTTATATACCGCTTTATCAACAGCTGGTGCGCGGTTATTCGCCGACAAAGTCCGGCCTGCTAATGCTGCCGCTGGTTTTAGGGCTTTTGACCGCTTCGATAATTTCCGGACGTTTAATTACCAAGCTCGGAAAATATAAGATATTTCCGATTATCGGGACGCTGCTTCTCTCGGCAGGGCTGTGGCTCTTCAGCCACCTGACGCTTACGACCAGCGAATGGGTCCTGGGACTCTGGATGTTCATCGTAGGCGCCGGCTTGGGGATGTTTATGCAAGTGATGACTTTGTCTATTCAAAATTCGGTTGCCCGCCGGGAAATGGGCACGGCTACTTCCAGCGCGACATTCTTCAGAAGTCTGGGCGGAGCTTTCGGCGGAGCGCTCTTCGGCACGATTTTAGTAAACAGGCTAGGCGTGCACTTGGCGGAAGTCATGCCAGCCAATGCCCAGTTGCCGTCTCTCGACGTTAGCGCCATAGTCAATGGTAACCTGCAGCGTGTTCCACCCGAGGCTCTGCAGCCAGTCATGGAAGCCTTCGTACGTTCGTTCCACGATATGTTCATCTACGCCATTCCTTTCGCCCTGGCTGCGTTCGTCGTTGCCCTGTTCCTCAAGGAAACCCCGCTAAAGACTACGCACGAAGAAATAGAAGCATAAGTCTGATATTATTAATCCGAGATTATGGGTTTTCATGATTTGCTATACATGTCGGACTTATTGGGTACTTTTGCTTTCGCCATATCCGGCGCGCTGGTCGGAATACGAAAGAAAATGGACGTTTTCGGAGTTATAGTCCTAGCTACGGTCACCGCGACCGGCGGAGGTACTCTCCGGTCTCTTCTAATAGACGCCCCCCCCACTTCTTTTAGACATTAATTATCTGCTGGTTTCAGTACTTGGCGGGCTGATAGTTTTTTATTTCCGGGACTATGTTAATGAACGCGGTCAAAAAGTCCTGCTATACGACGCCTTCGGGCTGGCCGTATTCCTCAGTATAGGCACTACCGTGGGACTGGATCATGGCCTCAACTATTGGGCAAGTATACTTATGGGCATGATAACCGCGGCTTTCGGCGGAGTGATCCGCGATATGATGGCTGCCGAAGTTCCGTTGATTTTTCAGAAAGAACTTTACGCTACCCTGACGCTGCTGGGAGGTGTTATCTATATCGCCCTGTATCAACTCAGCGTACCTCAAGCGTATGTCATATTGATTGCTTCCGGCTTCGTGTTTATAACCCGTGTCCTATCGCTTAAGTACAACCTGTCCCTGCCAAAATAAAATCTTAAAGACTTGCTATACTTAAAAAATGAACAAGCATAAGCTTGATAAGCAACTCATAGACTTTTTTAAAAGAACCTACATTCCGCTGGCTCGTATCGCTTTTTTTGTAGTTTTCTTTTGGTTCGGCTTCATAAAGCTGGCCAGTTTAAGCCCGGCCGGGCCATTGGCGGAATCATTGGTTTCTCAAACAGTCGGTAGCGGATGGTTTGACCTGCTCTTTACGACATTAGCTTTGATAGAATGTGCTATCGGTATATTATTCCTGTTCCCAAAAGCAGTAAGGATAATCATACCGATACTTTTAATCCACATGGCGATAGTCTGTTCGCCGCTGGTACTTTTGCCAGACCAGACCTGGCAGTCTTTTCTCGTTCCTACCCTGGAAGGCCAATACATAATTAAAAATATCGTTATTATAGCCTTGGCTTTCGGTGTAGCGGCGAATACTCAGCCTATCAGTAGAAAATAACTATTTTACTGCTTTGATGATACCGTCTATTTTGATAATAGCTCTATCGTCGGTTTTGCTAAACTCGTAGTCAAGCATATCCCCTCTTTTCTTTTAGATAGCCATTCAATAAGCAACGCATAAAATTTGCGATTTGCTCTAAAGTACTCCAGGCTATTTTTTTGTTTTTGTAACGTCCGAGAGTGATTATGCTTGAAACCGCATTTGTTTGTCAACCATTTATGTGCTTTAATAGCCGAGTAAGATCTCAGGTTCTTGATCGGGTTCGATTAGTTTTCTTTAATAACGTTCGACAAGTCAGGTTCAGGAAAGTAGATTTTAGGTCGATAATATTAAAGAAAATTAAGAAAGAACAACTAATGTATAAATTGTTTGTAGGAGGTTTGCCCTTCTCAACTAATGACGACGAGCTTCAGCAAATGTTTGCGGAGTTCGGTACTGTTGCCAGCGCTAAAGTCATAACTGACCGCGAAACTGGCCGCAGCAAAGGCTTCGGATTCGTAGAGTTTGAAAACGACGATGAAGGCAAAAAAGCCGAGTCAGAGATGAATGGCAAAGACATAGGCGGAAGGAATATCACCGTCAACCAAGCCCGTCCAAAACAACCGCGCGATAATAATCGCGGCGGAGGTTTCGGCGGCGGCAACAAAAGCTGGTAATAGATAAAACTATTTGCTTTTAGAAGACCCCCGTTTCATACAGGGGTCTTTATTTTGTTTACAAAATATGTTATAATATAATCATGTCTACATTAAGTCCAGATAGGGATCCTGCTATTAGTATTGAATTAGGACGAAGCGGCAATCCGAATGCGCTGCGGGATATAGGCTTTCCTATACCCGATGAAGTGAAAGGCGATGAAGCCATCGACCGGCCCGAAGAGACCCTGGAGCAAGAACTCGGACGTATATCACGCATGATGAAAGAATGGAAACCCCGGCCAAACGGTGATGAGGCAGAGATATCTGACGAAGAATTTGAAGAGGCAGAAAGACGAAATTTGACTCCGGCAATGCTGAGGTGGCGAGACCAACGAAAATAAAGAATATTTTAGTGTATAATCTCCTTTAGCATATATAGAAAAGGGAGATAAAAATGCCAAAAAAAGTTCATAAGGGTGAGATACTCCTGCTTATGGCGCTCGCCCAGTTCATGGTAGTTCTGGATATATCGATCGTAAATGTAGCTTTGCCGTCCATACAGGAATCTCTTGGCTTTAACAGCGCCGACTTGCAGTGGGTAGTCACGGCCTATACTCTGGCATTTGGCGGATTTTTGCTGTTCGGCGGGCGCGCGGCGGATCTTTTCGGACGCAAAAAACTATTCCTCGGCGGACTTATTGCTTTTACGATAGCTTCCCTAATAGCCGGTTTCAGCGAATCCAGCCTGATGCTTGTAATTATGCGCGCGGTCCAGGGGCTGAGCGCAGCCTTCATGTCTCCTGCCGCTTTATCTATAATCATCAACACTTTTAAAGAAGGCAAGGAACGCAACAAAGCACTCGGTGCATGGGGCGGCGTAGCAGCCGGTGGAGCGGCCGCCGGGCTTCTCTTCGGCGGAATTCTGACTGAATATCTTGGCTGGGAATGGAATTTCTTTGTAAACGTACCTATCGGGCTGGCAGTTATTTACTTCGCCCACAAAGTGGTGCCGGAAAGCAAAGGCGAACTCAAGCACCCTCACCTTGATCTGCCTGGCGCAGTTCTTGTCACAACCGGCCTGATGTCTTTGGTCTACGGGCTGGTTAAGGCGCCGAGCTACGGCTGGACCAGCAATAAAAGCCTGATATTTTTCGGAGTTTCCGCTGCGCTTTTGATTGCTTTTATATACAACGAGCTTAGGTCTAAACAGCCGCTTGTTCCTTTTTCAATCTTTAAGATACGAAACTTGCGGGGTGCGAATATAATGCAGTTCCCGATAACAGCCAGTATGTTCGCTATGTTTTTCTTCCTTACTCTTTACGTGCAAGGAGTTTTAGGATTTTCCCCTGTTAAAACCGGGCTGGCTTTCTTGCCGATCACGGTAGTTATAGGAATAGGCTCGGCTATTGTGTCTCAGCTGGTCGGCAAAATCGGCTACAAGCCGCCCATGGTAGTCGGACCTCTTTTCTTAGCAGCCGGACTTTTGGTCTTCAGCAATCTTCAGGTCGACGGCAGCTATTGGGGCGATGTATTCCCCGGCCTTATGCTGATGGCCATAGGGTTGGGAAGCATGTTCGTAAGCATCACTATTGCGGCGACCTCAGGGGTGCCGAAGCATGAGTCAGGCCTGGCTTCAGGTATATTGAATACTTCCCAGCAAGTTGGCGGAGCTTTAGGTCTCGCTATACTTTCCGGTGTTTATTCTTCGCATTTTACACAGTCACTCGAACAAGGCGGAACTTTAGCAGATGCTCAAGTTGCCGGTGCGCATGAGGCCTACTTAGTAGGTGCTTTCTTCGCACTAGCAGCATCGGCTATAGCTTTGGTAGCCATCAAGCATGTCAAAGGCGAGCCACCCACTTCCGAAGCCGTCCACATGGGCTAATACGCTAGCGAACTAGAATGAGCAATTTAATTAAGCTGCTTGTTGAGGTTGAGTCTGTGATGGTGCAGCATCCCAATGCATTATGCGAGATCCAATATCTCCTCTGAGATTATAGGGAAGAAATGTTTCTAAATCAGGTGGTGGTGTTCCCGCAAGACCTCCGCCCTGTATTACTCTTCCATCGGCTAGCAACAGATCGAAAGTTTCTAAAAATTCTTCTCTAACGTTCCTTGGGCCTATTGTCAAGTGATGCTCTGCTATTTCACCTTCCTTTGGTATAAATAGTGCTAGAGCTAAAGCATTGTTGCCTATCTCGCTCACTGCCATTGCTCTACCTTCTTCACCCCTAGACAAAATCTCAGCAGAATTTCTTCTATGGAACTCAATGAGTCCTTTGTGAGATGCCTGTCCAGCTCTTATTTGCTCCCAGGTTTTAAAAAGTGCAAGCGCAATCGACT
>CAMLDK010000036.1 GCA_946478995.1 uncultured Candidatus Saccharibacteria bacterium
GTTGTAGCACCGGTGAATTCCAAATAAGAGGTGTTAAGCTGGTCAGCCGCTGTTATGTTATCTTGGAGGGTTTTCAGCGCTGTTTTTTTAACGCCTATGACTTTACTTTGGTAACCCCTTTGATCAAGCAGGGCTTTTGATGCAACAAGAGAAAATACCGTTATGAAAGCTGCTATCGCTACAGCTATGACTATAGTGGCATAAGCCTTATCTATAGCTATTTTTTTGGTAGATATTCTTTTCTGGGGCATTTTATTGATCCTCCTCTTTAGGAACGAATAATTCTCCTGGTTTTTCGGTGGCAGAGCGGGTACTGATAATATTAGGTACCACAAGTTCTATGGCCTTCTGGCCTTGCGGCGGCTTGATATTAGCGAATATCCTGCCGTCAAAACTAAGCTCGATCTTATAGCTTACACCTGCGGACTTATTATTTTCATCATTAAGGGAAAATTCAGCCAGTGTAACGCCTGAAAACGCCCGGCACAATCCACGGACACCTTCCTGAGTCTCGTCAATAACCTCAGATGTCTGCTCTATAGCGCCAAGTTCGCACTGTTGTTGGCTGCTCGTATCCACGCCTTCTTCATTTACTTTATAGCCGGTAAATTTCAACGTGTCTGCAAACTTGTTAATTACCCTTATTTCATCAGCGTTGCCTTCAATAGTGACTTGATGCTCAAGAAAATCGATATTTATATTAGATATAGTTGCGTCCGCCGGTGTAAGTTGCTGCACATAGTCGAAAAGTCTGGAGCTTATAGCTTTTTGGTCATGTAAGCCGGGCAAGGTATTGAGCTGGTTCTGGACAGTCAGAATCTTATTTATATCCGGTTTGGACTGCAGTTCCGAAGTCTTTGCTGATATATCCTTGCTGAGGTCATTCATGTGTTTCGGCTGGGCAATTCTTACATATACGAAAAGGAGGATAAACACGACCAAGAAAAATCCGGAAGTTATAAAAGATACACCCAAAATAAGCCGCTTGCGGCGGCGGGCTTTTATATATTGCATCTTTACGTCAGGAAGAAGATTCAGCTGTACCATCTACTCGTTCCTCTCTGCCAGACCTACGGCCACACCAAATGAATTAGAGATCGAAAACAGTTCATTCTGACGCTCCTGTGGATACTGGACACTGTTCCAGGCATTGCCGATTTCTACTTCAAAACCAAATTTATTGGCCAAATACAAAGGAAATTCCGGCATTATGGAGGCAGCGCCGGTCAATATAACCCGCTCCAGTTTCGCATCCTGATACCGGCTATTAAAAAACTTGATCGACTTGCCTATTTCAGTAGTTAGTAAATCTACGGTGTTGATTATTGAGTTATAAACCTGGCCTTCTATCTTATCCTGGCTTAAGCCGAATTTGAACACGAACTCTCGGGCCTGGGCTTCATCGACATTTAAGTTTTGTGAAGCCGACTTAATGAACGCTTCCGCTCCCGTAGGAACAGACCTCGTAAGTTTAGGCGTGCCGTTCATGGCTATGACAATATCCGAGCTCTTATTGCCTACATCTACAACCATATGAGGAGCGGTGGTTCCCTGAGGTATCATAGACCTAAGAAGAGCTAGGTTATTGGGCTCAAAAGAAATAACATTCAAGCCTATAGATTCAAAGATATCCAGCCTGGACTCGGCGTAGTCGTTAGGCACGCTGCTGATAAGAACTTCTACTTTATTGGCGTCAACAGGCGAATCACCCAATAAAGCCCAATCTATTTTCGACTCATCGGGAGGAGTCGGAATTATCGAGTCTGCCTGATAATGGATTGTCTTACCCAGCTCTGAAGGCGATAATCTTTCTATGTCGACTATAGTGGTAAACACACGCGAGGACGGCAGGCCGACAGATACGTTCTTAGTACGTATTCCTGTTTTAGATAATAAATCGCGGATAGCTTTTGCCAGGTTCTGCTGGTCTATCTTTGAATCGCTTAACGATGTTTTTTCATTTATAGGTTCTGCCCCATATCGAAGAAGCTGTTTATTATTAGGGCTATTAGTAAGCTGTACGACTCGTACGGTCGTAGTGCCTATATCGAGGGCGAAAAATTCAGACACACCGCTTAGCAGGCTCATCTATACGGCTCCAATTTTATACTTTTATGATTTATATTTCTGTTTGTTCTGATCATTTCTGCCCACCCTCTCGTAAGAGAGAAGATTCCACACTGTAATTCTACCATAAGCAGTATTTTAGGCAATCCTAAATATACATTAGTTACAAAATCGGCGGCAGTGTAGTGTAGTACTGGAATATAGTCGAAGACGAACTGCTCGTGCCATTTTTGGCAAACGGAGGCTGAGACAGGTACATTTCAGGGCTGAAGTTAAAGACCTCGGACGCTTCGGTGTTATGGGGCGTGGCGCTCGGATCACGGTCAGCCTTTTCATTGATGTTAGATTTAGAGTCCCGGACAGATTTATGTATCCTATCCAGCCTTATGTTATTAGCTATGAAGGAACCATTGACGATCAAACGCTTATCGTCAGGCGGATTAGAGTTCTCGCCCTCCGGTCCGCCACAGTTATCAAACTTTTCATTATCATTATAGGCTGCGAAGTCTCCCGGCCGGGCGCAGGTGAATATAATACCGCCGCTGGCGTCATCTTTAGCTTGTGCTACGTATAGGCCGTCCAGCCTGGTCACATTTTTTCCTATATATATATTGCCCTTGGCTACCAGCATGAACGCCGGGGCTTCAGTTGGGTCAGTGAAAGGCTGGTAGGCTATGTTGCCGGTTATAGTAACATCGCCGTCGACGTAGATTATCTTCTTGCCATTGAAGCTGCCGTCTCCGCCAAGAGTTACCTGGTGGCTAGGGTTAGTAACCAATGTCTGCCCATAGTTAGGAAGATAATCACCCGGGCTAATATTATGGTCGCCGACTGTATTCTTATTCACAGTATCAACCGCATCGTCGGTCGGATTATCATCGTTGGACTGGGTCTCACCGTAAAAATTGGTAGAACACAAAGGCTGGCCGGCATATTGGCCTACGGGATTAGGAGTATTGCCAAAACTCAAACCAGTCAGCGCGGTAGGAGAAGAAGTCCTTAAGCTGGCCGTACTAAAGCTTTCTATTGTCCCCATAGCTATAGCCGCAAGCTGGACACCCGAGCCGCTTTTGTCCGCATGGGTCGATATATAAGAGTCTATCCGCTTAACATTCGCGTTACATACTTCGTCAGCCATAAAGTTACTACCGGCTACAATATCTGAGCCATATGCCCGCACATAAGGATGGTTGACTACGTCTCTACACTCACCATCGGTTCGAGGTCCTGCATCAAGCACGTGCCTATCTCCACCAGGCCCCTGCCAGCCACGAACCGGAGATACACTTATGCGGCCGCAGTATTGATCTCCCAACTTTGATCCCGTTATCGAAGCAAGATCCGTATGGGACACGTCGCCAAATGTGAACGAATCCGTCTTAGGATACGGCGGAATACTGCCGCCATTTTTCGTTATATTCCTGGTAGTAGGTATCGATACATCAGCACGATTTGACGCCACATTATTAACTACCCAATTGAAAGCAGCTGTATTAGGATCTTCTTCGTCTTCCACGCCATTAAAGGTGAGGCTTAAGGTGCCAGCACTTGGACGAATATTAAACTCCTTAAATGTGCGGAAACCTTTATTACACCAAGGGCCTATACCGGCTCTGCCCCAATAATCAGGGTAGAGATCAATACTATGGGGACCTATATCGTTAGGGGCTGTCAAACCGAAATCTTCCAGAGACCTCACAATTTCACCGCCGGGCGGTATAGCTTCGTTCAAATGGTTCGGCGATAGTCCTCCGCGGTAATTAGTTGTCAGCGACAAACCAAAAGTTCCGCCATTGGTAATCATCCACGATGGTAGGTTGTTAACCCCCGTATTTCGAATTCTTACCGTGCCTCTAAGGGTAGAGCCTGCGATCATCGCATCCGAACCCTCTCTACCGGGCACATTACCGTTAATCTGTATTTCACAAGTGGCTTGGAAGCAATTATTGACTTCATGGGTTTCCCTGTGCTGGACTTGTATACGCCAAACGCCCGAACTGTTTTGGAACCAGTCATAAACTACCAGTGTCCATACAAGCTGTCCGGAAACTACTTTGTTGTGTTCCCTTAAGTTTCTTTCAATAGTTTGCCCTTCAGATACCGATTCCGAACCATGGTCATAACTGCTGTAATCCACCCAAGGACCAGGCGACTCATTATATTTACCGCTGCCCGCCGGGCTTCCGGAGCCGTTAGGGTAATAGTCCGGACTGCCTGCCGGAGCCGGGCGTCCCGGGCTACCCCAGTCATTTACATAAACCGCATAATAGCTTCGATTTGCCGGAGTATTCCACCTGTTAGTGCCCGACAAAGATTGTGAATCGTTCGGTATACGGAAGTTTACATGGGTACAGTTAGGCGTATCACCTCCTCCGCTACAAGACTTACGTCCTTGCCAACTATCCACTTGTTGAAATACACCACCCCCAGTATCAATTAATAACCTAAGCGTTACGTTGTTTGGATAAGACGCATCAAACGTACCACCCAAACCGGTGTTGTACCAATGAGGCTGATTGGCTTGGTTAGTCCAAGAATCTACAACCAAAGATCCATTACCTCTTAATAAAAGAAACCTGACATATCTTGACGGATCAGATCTCATATAGCCGATCAGCCTGACCCGGTCACATTCAACCGATTGTATCTGCCCCGCCGGCTCCTCAGGTGTAAAAATCAAATCAATACGTACGTTGTCCCCATTTACTATATTAAATTTGTGATTTATGCTATATGTTTGCCCTTCAAAAAGATAGGTCCAAGTTCCCTTTTTACCGCTTGGGTTTTGTATAGAGTCAATCCAAAAATCTACAGGCTTGTCCTTTTGGTTGCAGTCTAAAACCCATTTATTACCTCTCTCACCGGGAATACCTGGTCCCAGTACGCTTTTCCCGGGGCAAGAAAAGTTACCGGGAGAAAGATTTTCTCCTATAGTAAATGTTTTTTCTTTTGCGCGTCCATTACCTATAGGCCATGCAAATATTCTGGCATCATAATCTTGCCCATTAATTGTTGGCGGATGATTGCCGGGCACATCTGATTTCAAGGTGTAATTTACATTTTCGACAGGCGCTCCCGAAGCATACTGAGCTTGGACTTTTAAGCCACCCATCTCATTGTTATGTTGGCCGGCTACCGTAACCCCAAAATCATCGCCGTTACCAAAAAAACAAGAATTCCATGCCGCTGCCGAAGCTTTATCTGTACCTAAAGACATAAATACTGCGCTCAAGGCTATGCTTGCAAAAATTAACTTTAAAGTAAATTTAAACATAAATCTTATATCCCAACCGCTCTTTGGCTTCTTCTATATATTGGCCAAAGTCCGTATTACTACCGCCGCCGGATTTTTCATCAAGCTGCACAACTAAGAAATATGATTCTGCTGTCTTATTTTTGTCACTGGAAGAATTAGACACCCTAACAACAAATGGCTCGGATGTATCGCCAGCGTTCATCTGGTTTAGAATCGGCCGGCTAGAATCAACTACCACTAGTCCGTTAGGATTTATTGAGGTATCAAATGAACCCGAATGACTAAGGCTAGGATAGGCTTTCTCACCAACTACTGGGTCTTTTTTCTCAATCTTAGCGGCTTCTTCAAAAGACAGCTCGCCGGATTTTATCCTATTGTATAAGTTATCTATTAGGTCTTTCGCATGTTCCTTATCTTGAGCAATGGCTGGCTCGTCGCCTATTTTTGGATTTGTAGCCTTATCTTCTGCAAGTAACGGCGAATCATAGGCTATATATCTGCTAAAGTGAGCTACTAAGTATCTGCCTTTGTAAGCTCCCTCATTATGTGCGACAAGTTTTGCCATATAAAGTTCATTAACCTGATATTGAAGACCATAGTTATTGCCTATGTATTTATTTTTTATATCTGTACCCAGCTGCTCCGTAATTTCTTGATCGCTAACGGATATTCCCTGTTCTTTTGCAAGAGCCTCAAGAAAATACTTATCTGCCAGTACTGCAACAGCTTCTTTTTCGTTAACCTCACTACTGTCAGCTATAAAGTCTTTTACTTCCTGTTCGTATATCTTATGTCCGGCTACTTCAGCGAGAATCTTGCCGTCATTACCCGCCGTTTTGTTATAAACAGTCCAAGCTATGACACCAATCAAAATTATAGCTACCAGAGCAAGGAATTTCCGTTTGTTACCTTTTGTATTGAATCTGTTTAAAAATGCTGGGAGTTTTATTTTTGGCATGCTTGTCTACTCTAATGCTTATCTAGCATAGATTGTAGCACAAGCGGTTTGGTATTCAATCAGTTTCTAACGCTTTATACGCTTAGCGCATTTACCCAGAACTTCTACTGCTACTTTTTTGATCTTCTGGCCAGCTACAGGATAACGCGTAACCCAAAAAGGCTTAGGAAAAGGATCTTTTTTGATTTTTACTTTATAGGGGTCATTTTTTAATATTTTAGTCCATATAAAAGTCCTGACCGGACGGCAGTTTTTGTTAAAGTAATAGCTGTTTGGATCATTGGGTGGGCCGCCATGTCCGGCAGGATATAGCGAAAGTTCCGCCAAAGCCTTTCCTTCTTGGTCGGTATATTCTCCGGCTTCGTCTATTTGTAATCCATCCCAATATTTTTTACCCGTATTCGTCATATTGCGCCATTTGTTGCTGGTCTTGTCTTGGATCTGGACCAGAAATGATGCGGTTCGCCTAAATTTATCTTTGCAGAACTTTGGCAATAAGTTGTAGAGAAAATTACTTCTCACTAATTGGGACGGGCCTTTCGAGCTGACACCTGGTTTAACCATATGAGAATATAGAACTTCCGGCCCTTCTAGTCCTGCATCCACACAAGCTTTTTTTAGCTCGGCTGCCGTTGATGGAGTAGCTTCTTCCGGTGGTGGAGTTTCTTCGACAGTCGCTGGCGGTGGAGTTTCCTCTGCCGGAGGCTGCTCCTCAGGCACATAGCTGACTGAAGCTTCCTTTGCTGTTGCTTCACTACCGGCCGTATTATTGATGGCTTTACCAATTTCTAAGGTTGAAGTGCGCGCTTGAGGGGCGGAAAATGAATCTATGCTTCTAGTTATGGCATTTACGCCAAATGCGGCTAAAGCCTGTTTTTCGACTTCTGCGCTGGAAGTATCGTTAGCCAAGGCATTGGCTGACGGTACTAGAAGCGTCCCTACTACCACAACTCCAGCAAGTCCGAATTCGGCAGTTCTTTGGCCTGGATCGACTTCTGCGGTTGGGGGCATAGTATTCTCCTATAAATCTATTTTTACCACCCTTGTATATATATTTGTACCACTTTCGTCAACAGAGGTCAAGCATTAGCAATTTAGATTTTTAGCCTTTAACCTTGTGGATCACGCCACATAAAGTGCAAGTCTTCAGTAGCGTTCCTATAATGTCCTTTGGCTATGATTTCAAAGCCGTTACGCTCATAAAGCGGTATGCTTTGCGGTGTTGAAGATTCCAGATAAGCAGCCTCGCCTTTGGCATCACACTCGGCAAGTACGGGCGCCATCAGCTCATCGGCCCAGCCCATACCCTGCCACTGAGGAGCTACGCCTAGCATCGCTAAGTATCTATGAAGTCCTCGGCTTTGTTCGATTTCATTGTGTTTATCCTCTGTGAAGCTAAGAACATAGAGCAAACGCGCTGCTTCAGCAGGCGTAACTACACCTTTTAATGCTCTAGCTATGCGCATTTGCTGGGAGGAGCTGGCTTGCCACTTGCCAGGGTCTGTCCAGACTGCGGCGCCGGACAATTGTTTATTCGTATATACGACACCGTTTTCACGCCAATCATGCTCTATGAAACTTAGGATCCCATGGCCAAGACGTGCCAGTCTTTTGTCCTCGTTCCTAAGCATAAAGGAGAAATGCGGATCATGTTCAAAAGCTTCAGCCAGCGTTTGTGCTACCTGGGGTATCTCATCCGCTGTCACCACATGGATGCCATTATCTGTGTCGGGTCTCGGCCTATCGTCTGACGTCGGAGGAGGTACAGACTCCGCGGCCACCCCAGGATTAGGATCAACAAAATTGCCGGCCATAGCAAACGCATGTTTAATAACTTCCGGACTAGGCGGAACTTTTCCCAATATTTCTACAGACATTAAATAATCCCTAACTTATTTTTTATAAATTAACATAATTACGCTAAATAAGCAAATAACCAATTTTTGTAAATTTAGGGTTATACTAGTGGTTATGCTTGTACAGTCCGCTTTTCTAAAGACAGAAAAAACGTATGGGTTAAAAGATAACACCTTGCTAATCGGCGAGTATGCTGAGCGCTATATCTTTAAAGTTAAAGACCTGCCGAGCGAACAAAAACCCCGCGAAAAACTAACCCGTCTGGGACCTAAGAACTTAAGTGTTGCTGAGCTGGTTGCCGTTCTCCTCGGAGTCGGCACGAAAAAAGAAGAAGTTTTATCTATGGCCGAACGGATTGTTAAGGAGTATGGTGAAAAATCCATAGCTAAAGAAACAGATCCTCAAAAAATCGCCGAAGTACTTGATATTCCCCTAGTCAAAGCCTGTCAGATAGTAGCCGGATTTGAGCTGGGCCGCCGGTTTTTTGCTCGTCAAGACGGCCGACCGGTATATGTTCGAAATGCTCGCCAAGCATATGAATACATGCGCGAGATAAACAACAGTAAAAAAGAACAGCTGCGCGGGCTTTACCTTAACAGCCGCTACCAGGTAATCCACGACGAGGTAA
>CAMLDK010000037.1 GCA_946478995.1 uncultured Candidatus Saccharibacteria bacterium
AAAACGAGAATCAGGCCGCGCCTCTTTCTCAGCTGGTAGTGTTGCCGATGATGTTTCTAAGCGGCGTATTCTTCCCGACTTTCGTGATGCCGGATGTTCTTCAAAATATAACAAAATTCATTCCTCTGACCCCGATTATCGACTCTGTACGCTATGTAATCACCGAAGGCAAAACCATATTTGACCTTGGCCCGGAAATGGCGGTCATACTTGGCTGGATAGTCATAATATATATAATCGCCTTCAAAGCTTTTCGCTGGGAATAGAACCTGCAGACCTGTAATAGATTCACCTAGATGGACTAGGTAGGGTATAATCTATTAAAATATAAACATAAAAACTATACGGTAATGGCAAAAGACAATAAAAAACCTCAATCCCAAAGCGATTATGACCCTAAAATCGAAGCGCGCGTGGATGCGATGATGTCTGAAGACCAGAAGCCGCCGAAGAAAGAAGCCGACCTTGATAAGGTTCCGTCCGAGCCGGAAGCTCCTTCTTCAAGCGCGCCGCTTTTGCCCGGAGAAAAATTACCTAAGTTTGACGATAAGCCTGCGGAAAAATCAAAAACCGATGAAAAACCGGCAGTACTTAGCGGGCTGGTTAATAACATCCCGAAAAAACCTGCGAACGAAGAGCCTATCGACCCAGACGACTATTTAGAATCCGAGAAAACCTCCGAAGCGGTAGACGAAATCGTCTCAAGCGAGTCGGACAGGTTACTGGCCATAGAGGATGCCAAGGCTGAAATGCTGGCGGAAGGCACGGCGGAGATTGATGAAGGCTCGAAATTATCCCAAGCGCTTAAAAGGTTTTTCGGCTCCAAAGCCTTTAAAGTATCGTTTATTATTATTTTACTGGCAGCGATAGCCGCGGTCTTTATCTATCCGGACAGCCGTTATTTCATATTAAACAAGGCGGGGGTAAGAGCCTCGACCTCGTTTAGGGTAGTCGATGAGCAGACCGACCAGCCGCTCAAGGATGCGACCGTAAAAATAGGGGAGGTAAGCGCCGTCTCTGACTCAAACGGCAATGTCACCCTGAATGAAATACTGCTTGGCGAACAGCAGCTGAGTGTCTCCAAGCCGGCCTTTGCCTCAGCTAGCAAGGACATAGTAATCGGCTGGGGCAGCAATCCCATGGACGATGTAGGACTTATCGCTACCGGTACCAGGTATACCTTCGAAGTCACGGATTTCCTCTCAGGCAAACCGATAGGCAGCGCGGAAGCCGCAAGCGATGACGCTAGCGCCAAAGCGAATGAAAAAGGCGAAATAGTTTTGGTGGTATCGGAAGATGAGAAACAGACTATCAAAGCTGAAATCTCAGCCGCCGGCTACAGAACGGAAAATATAGCTTTAAAGATTGGCGATGAGTCCGCCAAAAAAGTAGTTTTGGTTCCCGCCCGGAAACACGCCTTTGTTTCCAACCGGGACGGAAAATTCGATCTTTACAAGATAGATGTTGACGGCAAGAACGAAGAGAAGATCCTGGCCGGTACAGGAAATGAACGCGAGGACGAGTTATCAATTTTGGCCCACCCGAACCGCGACGTCGTAGCTTTCGTATCCATAAGAGGCGACCAGCGAGCCAAGGACGGCGAACCTATCGCCAGTCTGAACATAATTGACCTGAACAGCGATGAAGCTGAAAACGTGGTTGATTCGGAGAGAATCCAGCTTGTGGACTTTATAGATAATAAGCTTATTTATATAAAGATCCAGCCGAATGTCGGCGAGGAAAGTAAAAAACGCCATCGCTTGATGTCCTATGACCTTGATTCTCATACAGGACAGGAGCTGGCCAGCACTAATTATTTCAATGACGTGCTAGCGGCAAAAGGGGCGGTCTACTATAGTCCGGCTGAATATAAGGTTAACGGCTCGGTAGGATTTTATAGGATAAATCCGGACGGATCGAATAAGACGACTATACTGGCGGAAGAGGCTTGGAATCTGTTCAGGGTTGAGTATAACAAGATAAACGTAGCTATTTCCGATGAATGGTATCAGTATGATCTTGATACTACCCAGCTAAACAAATTAAACGGTTCGCCGCCGACGCTAAAGTCCAAAGTTTACACTATCAGCCCTGACGGCAAAAGAGCTGCCTGGACCGACATACGAGACGGCAAAGGGGTGTTGATAATAAGCGATATCGCAGGAGGAGGCGAGGACAAGGTTGTTCAAAGACAAAGCGGCCTTGTTAATCCGCTGGTTTGGATCGATGACGATCACATCGTTTACCGGGTCGCTACCGGCTCCGAGACCGCTGATTATGTAGCGAGCGTCAGCGGCGGTGAGCCTAAGAAAATAATAGACGTCACTAATACGGTCGGCCTTGACAGGTTCTATTTATACTAAAGCCGGCATTAAAATCCGTCCGGACGTCTGTGATAAAATTAACTAAAGAATTATGATAAAAAAACTTAGTCTTATTGCTGTTTTCGTTTTGTGTTTTTGCACCGTAAGCGTAAGTGCTCAAAATGCCGAGACTGACCCCTCTTCCAATCGCAGCGACGGATTAGACCAGAGGGTTACTGAAAGGCTGAAAACATTGAAAACCAGTTTGAATGACGACCAGGCCAAAGCTATCAAAGCTAGGTGTGAATCCGCCCAGGACAAGATTAAAGCCATTCAAAAAGCGGCTGAAGCATATTCGTCGGCGCAAGACGGCGAAGTAAGCAAGATACTGGAGGGTTTAGATACATTGAACCAAAACATGAGGAGCCAAGGAACGGATACCGGCCCGGTTGATTCGGAAATAGAAAAGATAAAACAAGTTAAGACAAAAATAGATTCGACTTACGAGAAGTATCTGCTGGCCGTCAGCGACTCGGCATCTATCGACTGCCAGGCAAGCCCGGAAGGCTTCAGGCTGTCGGTAGATGATGCGAAAAAACAATTCTCCGATCTTCAGGCTCTTAGGAGTTCACTGGTAGACTTAATAAAGGGTGAGCTAAAAGAAACCTTAATAAACCTAAAGGGCAGTTTGTAAGCATGGAAGAACGAAAGATCCCACCGGTACAAAGAGGCAGCATTGACGGTATAAGTCCGCGCAAACCTAATTTATCTGTCCAGGATATTGAAAATCCGCAGCTTACTTCTGAGCAAGGTCAGAATTTATCAAATCAAAAATCTCCGCAACAAGCTCAGCAAACCGTGAATAAGACGGTCAGTAAAAAACCGAAAAAAAATAAAAATTTGGGGGTGATTATTTTAGCCGCCATTGTCCTTATAGGTTTATCAACCTTCGCAATTTATACCCAGCTATCCGGGAAGTCCGTTGACGAGGCGGAGAACGCAGCCAGATCAGGACGAGGTAACGCCGCGAGCAGCAACGAGCTAATAGACCAGACCTTGAGTGAGATTGATCGGCTTAGCGGTCAGCCTGACACTTCAGGCGAGGGATTAAGCGATGAGCAGCTCGGATTATAAAACCCTGTCATTATCGGATCCAGACCTAGCTAAGACACTTGCTTCAGGGGGCATTGTCGTGTTGCCGACGGATACGGTATACGGCATCTGTGCGGTTGCGGCCGATGAGCAAGCGGTAAATAAGCTATATAAGCTAAAAAACCGTCGTTCCAAACCCGGTACGGTCATCGCTTCGTCTATAGATCAGCTGGTAGGACTGGGAATCAAGCGCCGCTATCTGACGGCAGTCGAACAATATTGGCCTGGCCCGATCAGCATTGAGATACCGCACGGCATTAATTATCTCAGCCAATCCACCGGCAGGCAGGCCTTTAGGGTGGTAGGCGATGCGGATTTAATAAAACTTCTTAATAAAACCGGGCCATTGCTTACTTCCAGCTGCAACCAGCCGGGCGAAAACCCGGCAGATAACATATCCGAAGCCATTGCTTACTTCGGCGAAAAAATTGATGCTTATGTGGACGGCGGCGACCTGTCTGAACGGGAACCCTCTACACTTATCAGGGTAGTAGACGATATAGTTGAAGTAATCAGGGTAGGTTCGGTTAAAATAGATGAGAGCGGGAGGATTGTAGAATGAACTTTGACGAATACCAAAAGCGGGCGCTTACAACCGCTTCGACTACCGGCGACGAATTCAAGGATATCATGCACTGGGTTTTGGGCGTGAATGGCGAAGCCGGCGAGATTGCCGAAAAACTTAAGAAAATCATAAGAGACAAAAAAGGCAGCATTTCTGAATCTGACAAGACGGCCCTTGGCGGGGAAATAGGCGATGTACTGTGGTATCTTGCGACCTTGGCCCACCATTTAGGACTGTCATTTGAAGATATAGCCGAGGCTAACTTATCTAAACTCCAAAGCCGCAAAAAGCGGGGAGTTATCGGCGGTAGCGGAGATGATAGATGATTGAAAAGCTTGTCCGGCAATACCTGCCAAAGTTCAACACCATGCAACTGGCTACGTCTAAGGACGACCAGCCCTGGGTTTGCACGGTGCATTATTATTGCGACGAAGACCTGAACTTTTATTGGATAAGTGATACGAATCGTCGTCATTCAAAAGAAATACATGATAATCCGCTGGTTTCGTCCTATATCTTAATTCATGAAGACAAACCGGACGAGCGATATGTTATCGGCATGTCAATAATCGGCCGGGCTGAAGCTGTAGATAGTCCGGACCCACAAGTTGTTGATGGATACTTGAGGAAATTTGCCGGAAATAAAGCTCAGTTTGTAGAAAATGCTCTTAACACTGAGAAGCCTGATAAATTTTACAGGCTGACACCTTCTAAAGTAATACTTTTTGATACAAAAAACCTTTCCGGCAACCCCCGCCAGGAATGGGTGATTAAGTAGAGTCTCTGCATTTTGCCTAAACAGAACGTTTCAGAAGCGATTAAAATTATATCGCTTCTTGCACTTGGCCCTCACGGATTCTGTTTCGGCAAAACACAAAGACTTTCCGCCCTATAGAAAAGAAAGAATCAGGGTGATGTACACATGTGTACATGTTGTGTACAGATAGCACCCCTGTTAAAAATTGGCTCTGAGCCACTCGTCCAGGCTGCCGCCGCCACCGCCGGAGATACAGACCACCGTATCGTTTGAATCAAGATGTTTTTTAATAGCCTTTCTTAACTCATTATCCAGCTCCATAGCTTGCCTATCAGCCGGTTCATTAATGGAATCTATGAACTCTGAAGGGGCTATAACTTTTTGATTTGGATCTTCGCGGGCCAGATAGCTTGGCACCCAATAAAGCTTTTTAACACCTTTAAATAGGGTTTTATATTCATCTTTTATAAAGTGCTGGCGTCTGTCGGTTAAAGGTTCATAAACAATCACTACGCGGCCTGAAACCTCGCTTGCCATTTGCAGGCATCCCTTAATCTTAGGGATGGTGTGGGCGTAATCGGTATATAGGTTTTCTCTTATTTCCTCAAATCGGCGTGACAGGCCGGGGAAGCCGTCCATAACTTCCGCCAGTTTATCTACGGGCTTGTCAATTAGTCTCTTCAAGCTTGAAATGACCAGCGAGGCGTCTTTTCTGTTGACTTCTCCCGGAAGGCTCAGGCTGCTTGCAAGCTGATCGTCGTCGCCCAAAACCATTAACGCGTCATTTTTGACAAGCTTTGTTTTGCGGAGATCCATCTCCCAAATATATGTACTGGCAGATTGGCTGATAAAATCTTCAAAAGCTTGGATATAACTTCCGCGGGTCGGGAATATTTCATGATGGTCGTAATCTATGCCGGAAATCAGGCTTAAATATGGACGGAACGCAAGAAAATTATGATCAAATTCGTCGCATTCATAGATGAAATACTCGCTATCTTTATCGAAATGCCCCATATCGCCAAAAGGTATTTTCGCTCCTACTGAATAGCTTATTGGCAGGCCGAGTTGCTTGAAAAGCCATATGGCCATAGCCGTGGTGGTGGTCTTGCCGTGTGTTCCGGCAATGGCTATGAGTTTTTTGCTTGAGTCGCTGATGATTTTATTCAAAAATTCATCGCGTTTTGAGGTCTTGATAAAGTTTTCTTCGGCGAAAGCCAGCTCGGGATGGTTTCGGCTCTCGATACTTACCGCCGAAGAATAAACCAGCCAGTCTATCGGTGTTTTAGCGTGGGTTTTAGCTATCTCCTCGCGTGATTGGCCGATAGTTATATTGTTTAAGCCTTTTTTTCTGAGATATTCGATATATTGCGAGTTCTGCTTGTCCGAACCGGACACGTTATATCCGGCCTGATGGGCAATTAGTGCCAGCGGACCAATAGCCGTTCCGCCGATACCGGAAAAGTACACATTCATCATCGTCTCTATATCATATCAATAAAAAAAGCTGTATCATCTATTAAAGAAAGCTTGAGCATAATGGATAAAAGAAAACTGCATCATCAATACGGGCTTATTAAAAAAGTCCGTCCCCAGTATTTTTTATATATAGCTCTCTTTTTTCTGGCCATGGGTGTGATAGGTATGAGGCAGAACAATCTGCATATGATAGACCTGAGAGAGCAAGTGTATCTGGCTGATGAAAAGGGCACGGATGTCGAGAAGCCGCTTAGAGAGCTGAGAGAATATGTTTACCGGCATATGAACACCGACCTTGCCAGCGGGAATGTTTCTATCAAGCCGCCGATCCAACTCACGCATCGCTATGAACGACTTGTCGTTGAGGAACAGAAAAAGGCCGATAAAGTTAACAAAGAGGTTAAGGCAAAAGCCGAAAGTGTTTGCGAGCAGAGGTTCCCAGCGGCCGGGTTAAACCCGGACCGGATCAACTGCGTCGCTGCCTATACCAGGGAAAACGCCGTAAAACCTAATCAGATACCGAGCGAACTCTATAAGTTTGATTTCGTTAGCCCGACTTGGTCGCCGGACTTTGCCGGCTTGAGCCTGCTGGCTGCATTGATCTTCTTCACGTTTTTCATCATCCGCCTGGCTGTCGGGTGGTGGTACAAGTACGAGCTTAACTAAGTACCGAGCAATACTTCGCTCGTGCCTGCATAATAGTCCGACGGGCTGCCATAGGTGTTAGAAGTGCGGATTGTAAATAACCGGATTAATTTATTGGTTGCTGTTGTCGGTGTTGTTATTTGTAGAGTTATCGGTGCTGGTGTCCGGCGAGTTCGTGGAGCCGTTTGAGGTATTAGAGCTGTCGGTTGAATTGTCGGTGTTGGTAGAATCCGAAGAAGAATTGTTTTCGCTAGGAGTTTGCGACTGGTTGTTCTGAGAACAATCCTGGCCGTTAGGATTGGCTTTTACGTATTCTGCTATGGCTTTTGCCACCTGGCCGTCATCCTTTAGATTCTCCCAGAAAGTCACCTGGTCGCGGTTTACTACCATATTATCTTGAGGACCGTGCAATTCGCAGCCCAGTTTAACAAGCGATACGTCATTCTGGCTGGCTTGTTGTCCCGGCTGGACCTGCTGGTTGACCCTTAGGTAATAGATATTTGATAGAGTCAGGAAATCTTTATTAAGGTCGGTTATATTACCGAAATAGACCTGGCCGTTATTTAGGAATATAGCCTGGTGCTTAGTGCTGTCTACGTATGAATCCTCGCGGTCTCCTTCAAAGAAGAACAAAGCAAGCAATACCCCTACCATGACGACAGTGATAGAGAGCAGAAGCCCTATATAAGTAATATTAAGCAAGGCATGCTTCCTGAACTTGCTGAATTTGCCCCCTTTTGTGTTTTTTACACCGCTTGGTGCATTGTCTGGACCCTCAGGACTTGCTCCTGGTTGTGCGGGCCTTGAAGTACGGTTTGTGAAATCCATTTGTTTTTACCACCTCTGTTAAATTATCTTACTCACTCTAGTTTAATGCATAAGCACTAGCTATTGCAACTGTTAAATAAAAATATATCCAAGAAGAAAAATAGTTGAAAGTAAGGGTTGACAAGCAAAAACCCGGCAGAGTATGGTAAGGATACCATTAATCTAACAGAGGGGAACAAAATGGGATACAGCCATACTAATAGCAAGGGTGTAAAGTACTACCTAAACTCAAAGGACGTTGTCCTAAGAGGTGGTAAAAAGCAAACAATTTATTACTTCTCTAAAGACGAGAGAAGTGACACATCAACCGATTTGCCAAGCGGCATGAGCGTGAACGAAAACCCAAGGAACGGTTTTCTTACTGTAAAGCGCGGCTAATATTCTTCGGAATTAAAACATTGCCCCCGGGATTTCCCGGGGGTTTTGTTATAATTTTAAGATATGGAAGAGAGTATATTTACCAAAATAATCAAGGGAGAAATCCCGTGCCATAAAGTCTATGAAGACGAGCTGACACTGGCATTTTTAGATATACATCCAAAAACAGCCGGGCATACTCTGGTAATCCCTAAAAAACAGGTGGAGTTTGTCTGGGACTTAGAAGACGAAGACTATCAAGCCATAATGGCAACTGCTAAGAAAGTTGCCAGCAGGATAAAAAGCGTCTTAAATAGCCCTTATATAGGCGAAATTGTTTTCGGCACCGATGTGCCGCACGCCCATGTCCATGTATTTCCGTTTGCTACATCAGAGGAGTTCAGGCGGGTTCCGGACATGGCGGCCGAGCCGGACCAAGAGGCTTTAGCGGAGATGGCCAAAAGGCTGAAATTTTAGGCTCGAGCCTCGTCTTTTAGGGTATATGAAAAAAACTACAGATAAATTACCTAAACCGTTTTTTGCGCTGGCGCCTTTGGATGACGTGTCTGATACCGTGTTCAGGCGGGTAATTGCTGATTGTGCGAAGCCGGACTT
>CAMLDK010000038.1 GCA_946478995.1 uncultured Candidatus Saccharibacteria bacterium
TTTCTGCTTGTTTCCTGCGGAGTTAAGGAAGGAGAAAAAGACGGATACCAAGATTATCAGCAAGATGATTCCTCCGGCAAAGATTGCTATCCGGGCTTTTGTGCTTTGAGGGGCTAGAAAGACAGGCTTATTAGGGTTGTTCGGATTCATTATGAAGTCGTAATTGTTCTGGCCCCGAGGCGCAGCCCCTTGCTGATCGGCCTGCTGTCCATACTGATTCGGCTGATTTGGATCCATAAGCAGTATGATATCAGTTTTTAGCTTCTATAGTCGACAAGCGGTATAAATTACTGTGAACTATTAGCGTCAAGCTGTAAACTATTAGGGATGGATGCGGTCAGCGAGGTAAAATCACGTCGAAGTATAGAAGACGTCGTAAGCGAATATGTCAGTTTGAAGCGGGCCGGAAAGAATTTCAAAGGCTTAAGCCCTTTTACCAATGAAAAAACCCCTAGCTTGATAGTCAGCCCGGAAAAGCAGATATGGCATGATTTTTCTTCCGGCCGGGGCGGGGATATGTTTACGTTCATTCAGGAAGCGGAGGGATTGGATTTCAAGGATGCGCTAGAACTTCTTGCCCGCAAGGCGGGAGTAGACCTGGATAAATACAGATCGGATTATAAGGGCGGACCGGCTTCGAAAATCGACAAAAACCGGCTTTTCAAAGCTTTTGACGCGGCGGTCAACTTCTACCAGCGGCAGCTTATTGCCAACCAAAAAGCTTTGGACTATCTTTCTAAAAAACGAGGATTCAGCAGACAGACTGTTCTGGATTTTCGATTAGGATATAGCCCGGAGAGCTCGCGGGCGCTGACTGATTATCTGCTGAAAAAAGGCTATAAGGAAAACGAGCTGAACCTGATAGGGGTTTCCAGCCAAAAATCAGGACAGCTTTTTGATATGTTCAGAGGGCGTATCATGGTTCCGCTTTGTGATCAGTCCGGGCAGGCCATTGGCTTCACGGCGCGGCTTCTGGAGGATCACGATAATTCCCCGAAATACATAAACACCCCTTCGACCCCCTTATATGATAAAAGCCGCCAGCTTTACGGTCTGCACCTTGCGAAGGAGTCGATTAGAAAATCCGGATATTCTATAGTCGCGGAAGGCAACCTGGATGTTATTTCTTCGTACCAGGCCGGAGTGAGGAATGTCGTAGCCAGTGCCGGCACGGCCTTGACTGAGCAACAGCTGAAAATTCTGTCCAGATTCTCAGCCGACGTACGCCTGAGTTTTGATCAGGACAGGGCCGGTCTGGAGGCCGCAGAACGGGCTATACCCTTGGCTTCAAAGACTTCAATTAACCTAAAGATAATCACTTTGCCCGGCGGCAAAGATCCGGATGAGCTTATAAAAAAAGATCCGAAACTCTGGCAGACGGCAATAGACGATTCCCAGTATGCCGTGGACTGGCTTATCGAACGTTATAAGAAAAATCTTGATTTGTCGACGGCCGAGGGCAAGAAAAAGTTCAGCGATATTATCTTAAGCGTGATTAACGGCCTTGCCGATCCGGTAGAGCAAGACCATTACATCAAGCTTTGTTCGGATATATCGGGGATAGACCAGGGGGCCCTTAGAAAGAAAATAGGCCAGGCCTCCGTATCCGTGAAACCAAGGCTTAAGCATGTAACACCGCCGGAACAACAGCCGGAATATCCGAAAGAGCAGAAAAAGGTGGCTGATCGGCTTCTGTGTCTGGCTTTGGCCCTGCCCGGCACCCGCGGATACCTGGAGCTGGTCACGAAAGATATGATGGCAAATGATACGCAAAGATTTTTATTGGAATTTCTGCTTTTAAATCCGGATTTTGACAGTGTCAAGCAGCTGGATAAGTTGAAAGATAACCTTGATGATGCTAAAATATTACTATTACAATTTGAGGAATTATATTCTTCAATTGATACGCTTGAGCTCCAATATGAAGCGAGAAGGCTCAGGGCGAAAGTAATCGAATTCTACGTTAAGCAGCAAAAGACAAAACTATCAAAAAAATTAGCGGATACGGCTGATTCCAGCCATGAAAGTATTCTCTCAGAAGTTAAAAAATTAGATCAATTACTAAAGAAAGTTAAAGATAGCTAGAGGTATTTATGGTATTAGACGACGAAAAAAAGATGGAAGAAGTGAAGAAACAGCTTTTTGAACAAGCTGTAAAAGACGGCAAGATTGACCAGGAAGAAATCTTCAGCAAGATTCCGGAAACGGCAGACAATACAGATATCCTTGATAGCCTCTATAGCGAGCTTGCCGAGAAAAATATTAAAATCACCGGTGGTACGGCATCTGACAGTGATGATTGGACCCCTGAAGAAGACGAAGAAATAGAGCTGTCTGATAAGGTTTACATGGACGACATAGCCGACGATTCAGTCCGGCTTTATTTGCGCGAAATCGGTAAGATTCCGCTTCTTAAAAAAGACGAAGAATTAGCACTTGCCCAAAGGGTTGTCGCCGGCGATAAGAAGGCGAAGGACCAGATGGCCGAAGCCAATATGCGCTTGGTGGTGTCTATTGCCAAGCGTTATGTCGGCCGCGGCCTGGATCTTTTAGACCTCATACAGGAAGGCAATACGGGCTTGCTGCGGGCCGTAGAAAAGTTTGACCCGGACAAAGGCTTTAAATTCTCAACGTACGCGACCTGGTGGATTCGCCAGGCCATAACCCGTGCGATTGCCGACCAGGCCAGGGTTATACGTATTCCGGTCCATATGTTTGAGACCATCAACAAATTGCTCCGTACCCAGCGGCGCCTGACCCAGGAGCTTAACCGCGAACCTACCAACGAAGAGATCGCCAAGGCTATGGAGATGGAAGTAGCTAAAGTCGAGCACATTATGAAGATCAAGCAGGATATCCACTCGCTTGACGCATCGGTGCGAGACGATGAGGAAGACAGTGTGTTGGGTGATTTTATCGAAGACGAAGATACTGTCACCCCGGAAGAATCGGCGACCGGCAGTTTGCTAAAAGAGCACGTTAAAGACATGCTGAACGGCCTGACAGAGCGGGAACAAAAGATTCTAAAGCTACGCTTCGGCTTGGAAGACGGCAAAAGCCATACTCTAGAGGAAGTCGGCCAGGAATTTTCCGTTACCCGCGAGCGAATACGCCAGATTGAAGCAAAAGCTTTAGCCAAACTGCGCAAACACAAAGACGCCAAGAAGTTACTTGATTATATTAAGTGATAATATAGTAACTGATGAAAATAGTCGGGCTGGCGGGTACTAATGGCAGCGGCAAAGACACCGTTGCGCAAGTTTTAGCCGAAGATTACGGATATTTCGTAGTTTCGGCTACTGAGATGCTTGAGATAGAACTGAAAAGGCGTGGACTGGCCTTTGAGCGGGAAAACAAAAGAAAAGTCGGCAATGAATGGCGGGCAAGTTACGGGCTGAGCGCGATTGTCGATAAAGCGATTGAACAAGCAAAGGCGAATGGAGCGGATAAATTAGTAATAGGAAGCTTAAGGCATCCGGCCGAGGCTGAAAAAGTAAAAAAACTAGACGGGATCGTAGTCTGGGTAGACGCCGACCCTCATGTGCGATATGACCGGATTCAGAAAAATAATCGTGGCCGCGTTGAAGATGACAAAACCTTTGAAGAATTTTTACAAGAAGAACAGGATGAGATGCACGGCGCAGGCAGTGCCGCGGAAATATCCGGGGCGGAAGTTAAAAAACTAGCCGATGTTTTTATACAGAATAACGGCACAAGAGATGAACTCATCGAACAAATAGAAAGCAGCCTTAAAAACTTCTGAATAAATTAAAAAAGCTCAGAAGGGTTAATAGCGTATACTAGAAGAGTATGGCGGAGCTCAAAGAGCGTAAAAAATTTGCAATTATAGACGGCAAGTCCGTCTTTTATCGCGGATATTACGCAATGCCGAATTTGAGCACCAAAGACGGCACGCCGACCGGAGGCGTTTATGGTTTTGCAGTCATGGCACTAGAGGTCATAAAGCGTTTGAATCCTGACTATGTCTGCGTCGCTTGGGACAAGCCAAAAACCAATATTCGAAAAAGAAAAGAGCTTTATCCGGAGTATAAGGCCGGCCGCAAACCGGCGCCGCCGGATTTTTATGAACAAATTCCTTTGTTGCACGAATTGTTAGAAGCTTTCGGCTGGCCGCTTTATGAGCTGGATGATTACGAAGCCGACGACATCATGGGCACCTTAGCTGTCCAAGCCAGGAAAAAAGATCTGGATACTTTGCTCGTGACAAGTGATCTGGACATGCTGCAAGTTATAAACGGTAATGTACATGTTTACGCGCTGAAAAAGGGCCTTAGCAACATAGAATTGTTCCACCCTCAAAGCTTTGAACAAAAATATGGTATCAAGACCGAACAGTTCTTAGATTTGAAGGCATTGAAGGGTGATAGCTCGGATAACATCCCCGGAGCGGCGGGTATTGGCGAGAAGACCGCTCTTGAACTTATCAGGGAATATAAAACATTGGAGGGGGTGTATAAAAACCTGGATCTTATCAAGGAGTCTACTCGAAAGAAGCTTGAAGCCAGCAAAGAGCTGGTATATTTAAGTAAAAAGCTGGCAGAAATCTGGACCGATGCGCCGATCAAACTTAATCTAAGCGAAGTAGACGGCAGCAAGTGTGATCCGGCAAAGGTACAGGACATATTACAAAAATTTGAATTCCGCACGCTTGCAAGACAGCTCCCGGATTATATGCATGCGCCGGAAGTTTCAGCTAAAAAACAGTCTAAGCAACTTGAAGTTCCGGGTATCGCGTATGTTGCTTCGGACGAAGACCTAGATAAGCTTAAATTGCCTGGTTCGAAAGAACTGATTATCTACGGCATGAGTGTTCAGGAGCACGGACGGCAGCCGCTGAATCTGACTATTGCCGCGGACGAGAAGCAAGCAGTCAGTTTTAACCTGAGCGGCATCGACCATGAGAAATTTAAACAAAAGCTAGCCCCTTATCTGGAATCGGCCAGTTTAATAGGCCATAACCTAAAAGCTACCCTGCAGATACTCCGCGACTTAGAGATATATCCGGAAAATATACTGCACGATACTTTAATAGGCGCGTTTTTGCTTGATCCGCTTAACAGGAATTTGAGCCTTGAAGATTTAGCGGCCAGCGAGCTTGATATACATCTTTCCAGCGAAGAAGAAGGCCAGACGGCCATCGGTAATGAAGCCAATGAGATCGCAGTGATCAGCAAGCTTTATAAGGGCCAGAAAAAGCAGCTGGATAACCTCCCAAAGCTGGCGGATCTCGCCAAAAGATTTGATTTGCCGATCGTTCCGGTCTTGGCAAAGATCGAGTATCGGGGAATAGAGTTAGACGTTGGTTACCTGAAGAAGTTTTATGAGGAACTTAAGGACGACCTGTCGGATATACAGCAACAGATTTACGGTCACGCGGACAGGGAATTCAATATTGCTTCGCCTACCCAGCTGGCAGATGTCCTGTTTAGCAAGCTAAATTTACCGACCGATAGCATAAAAAGGGGTAAAACCGGCTACTCGACCGCGGCTAAGGAGCTTGATAAGCTGCGCGGAGCCCACCCGATAATAGATCTGATTACGCAGTTTCGAGAGATCAGCAAACTCATGAATACTTATGTAGAACCTCTGCCGAATATGGTAGATGAAAACAACCGGCTACATACTACTTACAATATGACCGTAGCCCAAACCGGCCGGCTCAGTTCCGAGAAACCAAACCTGCAGAATATTCCTGTCCGCTCAGATCTTGGCCGGAAAATCCGTTCGGCATTTGTAGCCAGTGCCGGCAACGTACTGATAAGCGCCGACTATTCTCAGATAGAACTTCGCATCGCAGCTCTTATTTCCGGTGATAAGGAAATGATTGACATGTTTAATCGTGATGTGGATATACATACTGCCACCGCCGCCCAGATCTACGGCCGCGAGCCGGAAGACGTGACCAAAAATATGCGCCGCCAGGCTAAAGTTGTTAACTTCGGTATCATGTATGGTTTGAGCCCGCATGGCCTGTCGGTAGCTGCCGGTATGACAAGGGACGCAGCCAAGCATTTTATAGATAAATACTTTGAGCTTAGGCCTAAGCTGGTCGAATATATTGAAAGTGTCAAAAAGAAGGCGGCAGATGATGGATATGTGGAGTCGTTGTTCGGCAGGCGCAGGCCTTCTCCGGATATACATTCATCTAATTTTGCTGTCCGTGAAGCGGCTTACCGGGCGGCAGTGAACATGCCTTTTCAGGGAACAGCCGCGGATATTATGAAATTAGCGATGATAAAGCTCGATGAAGGCCTAAGAAAATATCCGGACGTACATATGCTGCTTCAAATACATGACTCGGTATTGGTTGAGTGTCCGCAGGATCAGGCCGATCAAAGAAATTATGGAAAACGTAGACGATCTAGGCGTAAAACTTACGGTCGATACCAGTGTAGGCCGGGATTGGGGCAAGCTGTAAGTTAGTAACCGACGGTCTGTCGGAGCAGCAGCACTGTTCCGCGCCCGGTCGGTTCTTTGCGGGTGATAAGTATTTTATTGATAGACGAACCTGACCCATAGGCTTTCTTAGAGCGTTCATTCTCCAGAGGGAAGGTGTAAGTTTCCAGTCTATCCAATGCCTCGCTTAAATCTTTCACAACTTTCTGGGCACCGACTACCCAGATGACATTGCTGGCGCCGTAAGCGTAACCGGGAAGCTGGCTCCCGGTGGCCGAAGCTATTACCAGATGGCCCTCCAGCGTAACGGCATGAACACTGCCTAAGGCGTAATCCGCCCCCGAACCGATCCGCCGCATCTCAACCGCTTTTTCCGGCTTGCCGTACAGAGGCATGAATTTTTCACGGACTGAGACATATCTGCCGGATTCGTTCATATCTTCGGTGATTTTCGAAGTGTCCAGAGTCACCGAGGTACCGGTGAAGACCTCTGAACCTTCGGGTATGATTTCGGCTACTTTTTCTCTTGCAGCCTGCAGGCTGTCAAGTATCTCTACCTTGAAGCCATTCTCCTCTAAGGCGTGCTTTGCTTTTTGCAACTCTTCTTCGGTGGCAGCCTGGGAATAATCTTTTGCCATGCTTATTTTTCTCCTTCTTTGCTATAATTTTTATAGTGTTGACATATTCAATACTATACTGAATATAGTTACTATGCAAGATAAAGTATTAAGAAACCGACGAATCGAGAAAAAGCCCGGCTGTGTCGCCGAGGCCGTTTCCATAATGGGTGATAAATGGACGGCCCTCATAATCCTGAAATTGGCAGACGGAGCTACGCGCTTTTCCGCGCTGGAAGATACACTAGAAGGTATCAGCCCCAGGACGCTTTCACAGAGGCTGACCAGTTTGGAAGAAAAATCAATTGTCACAAAAGAAAAATACGCCGAGGTTCCGCCCCGGGTAGAATATAGTTTGAAAAAAAAGGGGGAAGACCTGATACCGATCTTAAGGAGCATGGCTAAGTGGGGCGATAAATACTCTTAAAAACCCGAAGTTATGTCTGACACCCTGGTCTTTAAAGCTTTGGCTATTTTCTCTATATTTCTGATTGAGGGGTTCCGTACCCCGCGCTCGATTCCGGATATATAAGTTCTATCAAGACCGGTCATCTCCCCGAGCTTTTCTTGGGATAGGCCGGTTTCTTTTCGTATTTGGCGGACTTTTTTGCCTAATTTTTGCTGAACGCTTGTTCTTGCCATTGACACTAACAATGCCAAGATGTGGACTATATATCTACGGACTATAAGTAACAATATTGTTGATTTTAATCTGTAAGTCTGATAATAATTAATTCATCAACTAAAGAGGAGTTTTAAAATGGCCGAAAAAGAAGGCAATTGGTTTAAACGTCATAAAATATTAACCGTAATAATCGTGCTAATTGTCATAGGCGTCGTCGCTTCTGCGGCGGGCGGTAGCAACGGCTCGACAGGCAACCAGTCGAGTAATGGCGAACAGCAGTCCACCGAAACATCTTCGGATGATAAAAAGGCGACCGTAGCAAAGATCGGCGAACCGGCCCGGGACGGCAAGTTTGAATTTACCGTTAAGAGCGTAAAGTGCGGCGAGAAAACAGTTGGCGATCAGTATTTCAATAGAAAAGCCCAAGGGCAGTTCTGCAGGGTTAATGTGTCAGTAAAAAATATCGGCGATGAATCCCAGACGCTGGATAGCTCTAGTCAGTACGCGTACAGTTCCGAAGGGAAAAAATACTCATCTGATGATGAAGCTGCACTTTATGCAACTGCCGATAATAATGCTACCGGCGCTTGGTACAACGAAATAAATCCAGGCAATACAGTCAAAGGAGATATTTTCTTCGACGTTCCAACGGGCGTTAAGCTGACAAAAATCGAACTGCATGACAGCGCGTTTTCGAACGGCATAGAAGTCGACCTGAAATAATTTACTTAAGCGGCTTGAGCCAAAGGTGTCGCACCGTTTCTCTGAGCAGGGTTGAACAAGGGGTCAAGTATGGCTTCCATAGGCAGCTGTTTTCCTATATAGCTTGCAATCAGGCGCATAGCGGTGTTT
>CAMLDK010000039.1 GCA_946478995.1 uncultured Candidatus Saccharibacteria bacterium
ACAGCTCTTCTGACTTGCCTTCGGCCAGCCAATGCCTGGTGGCCTTGAACCAGGGCTCATAATCATGAAAAGCGATAAGATCGGCAGCTTTTCGGAGTATCCAGCCAAAAAGTCCGTAAAATTTCAGGTTCCCCCAGATTACCGCCGCCCACGCCGGGCCGGCCGGCAAGACATAAATTGGCAGTTTCGCCTTATACGGCAAAGGCTTGACTCCGTCGGCGAGCCGCTTAATATTATTAGCAACATATTGCCCGTCATAAAGCGCCGTCTGGGCTAAGCCGCTATAGGGAGTGTCAGCATTGTCGCCTATAACGTACAGCCCGGGTTTAGCCTGCAGAAATTGATCCACTCTGACTTTGCGGTTAGTCGCCAGCTGAAAATTCTGGTCCGAATAAAAAGGATTGTTGGACGTGCCGGCCGTCCAGATAACCGTATGGCTGCGTATAGGCTTGCCGTTGACCACAAGCTCGTCCGCCGACTGGCTGCTGACCGCTTGGTTAAGATAAAGTTTCACGCCGCGTTTTCTCAGCTGCCGGGCTATTTTCCTGGAAATAGCCTTGGGCATTGCCGGTACCAGCCTGGGAGCTGCTTCCACCAGATCAACATGAACGGTCCGCTTGCTTACTTTATGCGATTTGCATATCAGGTCAATATATTCGCCAATCACCCCGGCAAGCTCAACTCCGGTGGGACCGCCGCCGACTATCACGTAATTAAGGTCAGGGTGCTTGCTATTCACTATATGCTTATGAAGATGTTTTTTTAACTTTTCGGCCTCTTCTATTGTCTTAACCCCGTACGAGAGCTTGTCCAAGCCCGGAATCCCGAAATAGTTAGTAACCATTCCAAGAGCCAGAACTACAACATCATACCCAAGGTCTTTGCCTGATTTCGTCTTCAGCTTACGTTCGTCATGATCAATTGATTTGGCGGTATCTATAAGGATTTCAACATCGGTATCCGCAAATATTTCACTTAAAGGAATACTGGAAGCGTTCCGGCTGGCGCCTGTAGCCGTGCGGTAAAGGGTTGGGTAATATCTGAAATCGTCGTGGTCGCTTAGAAGCGTAACCTTAAACCTAGGGTCGCTTTCCAAATCCAGAGCAGCTTTAACACCGCCGAAACCTCCGCCAACTATTAACGCTTTGTGTTTTGAAGCCATTACCTAAGATAGTTTAGTCAAATAAACCTTATCTGTAAATGTCGTAAGCTTATGCTAAACTTGTCTTGATGCCAAAAGCAGCAGATGAACTTGCAAAAATCTTAAACGGCGAAGTAAGCAGCTCGCGCAAAGACATAGATTTCCATAGCCATGACGCCTCTATGTTCGAACTTGTTCCGGATCTGGTGATCTATCCCAAAGACACGGATGACTTAAAGAAGATCGTTAAATACGTATCAAAGAATAAGAAAAAAACCCCGGCATTGTCGATAACCATGCGCAGTGCCGGCACCGACATGACCGGCGGAGCCATCAACGATTCGCTGGTTTTGAATATGACTAAATATTTCAATAAAATCATCGAGGTGGGCCCGAAGGAAGCTATTGTTCAGCCCGGGGTATTGTACAGGGATTTCGAGCCTGAAACGCTTACTTACGGTGCCCTGATGCCGTCCTTCCCTGCCAGCCGCGAGCTATGCAGCGTAGGCGGTATGGTATCGAATAATTCCGGGGGCGAGAAGTCTTTGGAATACGGCAAAACTGAAAATTTTGTAAGAGAATTAAAGGTAATACTTTCAGACGGAAATGAATATGTGATCAGGCCTCTGAACAAGGATGAGCTTAGGGAAAAGATCAAACAGAATGATTTTGAAGGAAGGCTTTATAAGCAGCTTTCCGATCTTATAAAGAAAAATCACGAAGCTTTGAAGCGGGCGAAACCGAAAGTCAGTAAAGATTCTACCGGATACCATTTGTGGAACGTCTGGAACCCTAAGAAAGAGATTTTTGATCTCACGCATCTTTTTACCGGTTCGCAGGGCACCCTGGGGATAATCAGCGAGATTAAATTCAAGCTGGTACCGGCGCCGAAGGAATCCGGCAGCCTGATCATTTTCTTGAACCATCTGGACAATCTGGGCGAAGTCATAAAGAAGGTCTTATCTCACAAGCCGGCAACCTTCGAAGGGTTTGATAACTATACTTTGGCGCTTAGCTTCAGATTGTTTTTTGACTTCAAAAAAACATTGGGCTGGAGGCAAACCGTTAATTTAGGCCTTCAATTGCTTCCCTCGCTTATAAATTTCCGTCGCGGTATACCGAAGATGGTGCTGATAGCCGAATTCACCGGTAAAACCGACGAAGAAGTGGCAGACAAGGTCCGTACGCTGCACCGGGAAATGTCGGAGTTCGGCCACGACGCGCTTTTTGAAGAAGACGAAACCGAAGAAAAAGAGATGAAGTTTCGGATAATGCGGCGGGAAAGCTTCAACCTGCTGAGAAACAAGGTCAAGGACAAGCATACGGCTCCGTTCATTGATGATCTGGTCGTGCCGCCAAAGCATCTGCCGGAATTTTTGCCCGAGCTGCGTAAAATCATCAATAAATATAAGCTGCTGGCTACTGTTGCCGGCCATATGGGCGATGGAAATTTCCATGTAATACCTTTAATGAAATTTGAACTGGCCAGTGAGCGGAAGAAGATCGAACCGGCAATGCGGGAAGTGAACGATCTGGTACTGAGTTATGGCGGATCGATGAGCGGAGAACATAATGACGGGATGAGCCGCGGTCCATGGCTGGAAAATCAATACGGAGCGGAAGTCGTCGGACTTTTCCGGGAAGTCAAAAACATACTGGATCCGAAGAATATATTCAACCCGCACAAAAAGACCGATGCCAACTGGGAATTTTCTATGGATAATTTAAGAAAACACTTTTAGTGCCTATGGGGAAAACACTTCTAGTACCCTTGTTTGTTATAGCTATGGTAGTAATCGCCGGAGGGACGTTTTTGATAGGTAAGAATGCGACGAAAAATGAAAAGGCCGAAACCGTGGATTGCCGCGCGAAAGGTCCGTCTCATAACGTAGAAATAAGAAATGGCCAGACCGTGCCCAGCTACACTCAGGCAAAATCTTGCGATGAATTAACCATCACCAATAAAGATGATAAGTTAAGGCTAATATCGTTCGGCGTACATGACGAGCATATAAGCTACGACGACGTCACCGAAAAAGCCCTGAAAAAAGATGAAAGCCTGAGCGTAACCTTAAACCAGCCCGGAAAATATATATTCCACGACCATTTTCAGGAAGAAGTAAGCGGACAATTCAACGTTGAATAGACGCCGCCAGCTTTTTGCGGGCCGGTATTATCCCTAAGGATACGACTGTGATATAGACCAGGCCGCTTACGCATGAACTTAATAGTGGTGCATGAGAACTCACTATCAGATAAGTGCCGCTTAAAAGAGTCGAAATTATAAGGATATAGCTGAGATGCAAACTAGGTTTTGAAGGCGCAAAAAACGCATAAGTCGCGCTGGCTACGCTTAGAAGAGCAATTACCACATGGATCAAAATCAACATGACTTAATATTACTACTTATGGCAAAACCGTTCCAGTCGGAAGAAGCACAGATAAAGCTAGCAGTACGATGAGTGAAAAATGGAACATCTCCCGGGCCCATGCTTCGCTGTCTTTTGCTTTCAAACCTTGGTAGCCCAACCTTATCCACCACGCTCCTAATAAAGCCATCACGAGAAAATACACCCAGCCGGTATAGCCGAACGCGCTTAAAAGCAAAGATGTGATTACAAAGGCAACGGTATATATAAATATTTGAATCTTGGTGCTCTTAACTCCTTTCACCACGGACATGACCGGCACTTTCGCTGCGGCGTATTCTTTCTTACGATAAATGGCTATCGAGTAAAATTCCGGAAACTGCCAAAAAAATAGTAGTAGAAATAGCAATACCGCCGCGGTATCGATCCTACCCGAAACAGCGACATATCCAGCCAATATAGGGGCGGCTCCTGATACGCTGCCGACGGCCGTGCCATGGATTGATGTTCGCTTGCTAAGAGCGCCATATAGCCAGACATAGGTAACAAACCCGGCCAGCCCGATGATTACCACCAGCCAATTCACCCATAAGGCTAAGATTGTTATCCCCAAAGCGCCAAGGACCGCCGAGAAAATCGTCGCCGGTTTAGGGTTTATTTTTCCGCTGGCCACGCCTCGGCTCTTCGTACGTTCCATAACGCTGTCTATGTCGCGGTCAAGAACATTATTTAGTACACAAGCAGAAGCTATGACCAAAGTCATGCCCACGACGGTCGAAAGGAACAGAACTAAATCAAAGGTCTTGAAATATCCGCAGGCCATTAAAAAGCCGGAGACGGCCGTCAGGACATTTCCGTAAAGGACGCCCGGTTTGGTCAGTTTATAATAATCTCCTATCAACGAAGGTTTTCCTTGTTGATAACCTCTTCTTCCTGTATATATTCGTCTATTTGATCTGACGTTTTATCGTGGCCATGGTGATAGCTTAGGTTAACCATTATCCATATTGAGCCAAGGACAACGATCAACACTACTAGAACAGCGAAGAAGAAGCTGATAATATTCCACCTTGGTTTTTTGCCTTGGTCGATATGCAGGAAGTAAAAGAGCTGCACGGCCAGCTGTAAGACCGCCAAGGCTAGAATTATAAACGCCGCGGTCCAACCCGACACGGTGCCGGCAACGACCAGATAGTAAGCCGTCAGGGTAAGAATGACCGAGAAGATATAGCCCAGAACATAAGATTTAGGTGTAGCAGTAGGGTGTTTCTTGATCATTGCAGGTTAACTTCCCCTAGAAGATAGACTATAGTGAATATAAATATCCAGACTATGTCCAGAAAGTGCCAGAACAGGCTCAGCATAGTCAGCCTTTTCAGGCTATTGCCGGCAAAGCCGCTTCTATACAGCTTGAGCATCAGAGTAGCCATCCAAATCAATCCGAAAGTTATGTGCAGGCCATGCGTACCGACAAGGGTGAAGAATGCCGACATAAAGGCGCTGGCTTGCCAGCCGAGGCCTTCTTCTAAAAGATTATGGAACTCGCTTAACTCTAAAGCCAGGAACATAATGCCCAGCGCAAAGGTCAGGCCGAACCAGCCTAAAGTTTTAGCCCGGTCTTTATTGTGCGCCGCCAGCATTCCAAGGCCGGCGGTAAAACTGCTGGTAAGCAGAATGAAAGTTTCAACCAGAACAAAAGGCATGCTGAATATCTCCGAGCCGGGCGGACCGCCTGCGGTAGAGTCTCTAAGCACCAGGAAGGAAGCAAATAATGTAGCGAACAGGACTATATCGGTCATCAAATAAACCCAGAAGCCAAAAAGAGTTTTGTTGGCTGATTCGACGGAACTCATGAAACCCCTTCGATTCGTTTGATCTCTTCCACGCTCACGGTATATTCAGTATGATCGTCATTGATACGTGTAATGACCGCGGCGATTATTCCAAGGAGCCCTAGGACTGCCAGCCACCAGATATGCCATATAAGCGCAAAGCCGGCTATAAAGCTAAAGCCGGCTATAAAAATCCCCATGCCGGTATTCTTCGGCATCTTAAAAGGCTCGTATTTCAGGTCCGAAACCTGCTTCTTGTTTTGTTTCGCCTCCCAGAACGGATCGCGCGTGCTGACCTGGGGTATCACGGCAAAATTATAATGCGGCGCAGGGGACTTGGTTGACCATTCAAGGGTGCGGCCATTCCACGGATCACCGGTCTTATCAGTCGTTTCTTTACGCTTCCATATGCTATAGGCCAGCTGGAATAACTGCAGGCCGATACCCGTAATAATTATCAATACGCCTATACCCGATACTATAAAAAGTTGCTGCCAGCCTAAAGACTCATCGTAATGGTTCAAACGCCTGGTTGCGCCCATCAGCCCCAGGATATAAAGCGGTATGAAGGCCAGCAGGAATCCGACCAGCCAGCACCAAAACGCGTAAAGACCAATTCGCTCATTCAAACGGAAGCCGAATATTTTTGGAAACCAATATGTAAGTCCGGCCATGAAGCCGAAAACTACGCCGCCGATGATCATTGTATGGAAGTGTGCTACCAAAAACAGCGAATTATGAACCTGGAAGTCAATGGCCGGAACGGCCATCAGCACGCCGGCTACCCCGCCAATCGTAAAGGTGACTACAAAAGCTAAAAACCACAGCATCGGCGTCGCAAAACGTATCCTGCCCCGGTACATGGTAAATAGCCAGTTAAAGATTTTAACTCCTGTCGGTACGGCTATAATCATCGTCATTATGCCGAAGAATGCGTTGACATTCGGCCCGGCCCCCATGGTAAAGAAATGATGAAGCCAGACTACGAAGGACAAGAATGTAATAGCGGCGATCGCCCACACCATGGACGTATAACCGAACAGTCTTTTTCTGGAGAATGTGGCTACGACCTCAGAGAAGATGCCGAAAGCCGGCAGGATCAGAATATAGACTTCCGGATGCCCCCACGCCCAGATCAAGTTGATATACATCATCGGGTTGCCCTCAAAATGACTAGTGAAGAAATGCATACCCATGAGCCTGTCCAGACCCAGCATGCCAAGCGTAGCCGTAAGTATCGGAAAGGCGAAAACGACCAGGATCATACTGGCCATTACGCTCCAGGCGAACATCGGCATTTTCATAAGAGTCATGCCCGGAGCACGCATTTTGATAATTGTTACTAAAAAGTTAATTCCGGAGAGCAAACTACCCACGCCGGCAATCTGCAAGGCCCATATCCAATAGTCCACACCTACCCCCGGACTGTACTCCAAGCCGGACAGGGGCGGATAGGCCAGCCAGCCGGCAGCCTGGAAATCACCTATAACAAGCGAAAGATTCATAAGCAAAAACCCGGCGGCGAACAGCCAGAAGCTTACAGAATTCAAAAATGGAAAAGCCACATCGCGTGCGCCCAGCTGCAGCGGCAAAATAAGGTTTATGATGCCGAACATCAGGCCCATGGCTACGAAAAATATCATTATAGTCCCGTGGGCTGAGAAAACCTGCTGGAATAAATCGTTCGAAAGCACTCCGTCTGAACCGGCCGCCGTTGCCTGCTGCACCCTTATCATGGCCGCGTCCGAAACACCGCGCAGCAGCATAAGCACAGCTATGGCTATATACATCACCCCTATCTTCTTTGGGTCAAGCGAGGTCAGCCACTGCTTCCAAAGCCATTTCCAGCGCTTGAAATAGGTCAACAGTGCAAATACGGTAAGTCCGCCAAGGCCCATCATCACCGCCCCGCCTATGGTTATCGGGTCATCCGGCAGCGCATCGAAATTCAGCCGTCCCAGCATATTGGATAAGATATCTATCATATCCCCGCCCCGCTTTCCTTCGCCGGGTTGATTGAAAATTGATGGGAAATATACTCGAATAAATTATTCTCGGCCAGTACGAATTGTTCCACTTTATTATTTTCCGATGGCCTGGAAAGCTCTAGATACCTGTCTATATCCAGGCTGTTGGTATTCTTCCGGCTGCTTGTGACCCAATTATCAAAAGAGGACTTATCGACAGCTGCGGCCATAAACTTCATGCCCGCGAAACCCTGGCCGCTTATATTAGCCGACGACCCTCTGTATTCACCGGTCTCATCTGCGATAAGGTGCAATTTCGTCACCATTCCATTCATAGCATATATCTGGCCACCCAGGCTTGGAATCCAAAAGGAATTCATTGGCGCGTCTGAGGTTATCTCAAAGTTAACAGGCGTATCTTCCGGAAACTGGATATAATTGACGGTTGCGATTTTCTGCTCAGGATATATGAACAGCCATTTCCACCGAAGGGCGACCGCCTGTATTCGAACCGGCTTTTCCGAAGACTGCAAAGGCTTGAACGGGTCAAGCTCGTTCGAGCTCCTCCAGGTCACGACGGACAGTATGATTATCAGTAGCAGCGGTACGCCCCACCAAAGCGACTCAAGTAACCGGCTGCCATCCCATTCCGGCTGGTATTTTGCCTTCTTATTGCCTTCCCGGTAACGCCAGGCGATCACAAACGTCATGACAAAAACCGGAACAACCACCACAAGACTTAAAAGCGTACCGAAAATTAACAGGTCACGCTGCTTGTCGGCCACCTCTCCCTTTGGATCAAGCACCGGTATATCGCTGCCGTAAACCAGCATAGCCAAAATTGCAACAAAGGCGACCAAAGCCATTGCAGCCAAACCAAATTTATCTCTATTTTTCATCCTCTTCATACCAGGGATCGTTTCAGAACGCTAATGTTAATACTATAACAGATTCATTTCTTATTCTGCTGTCCGTTCTTCGACTTATCTTTTTTGCCCTTAGATTTATCGTACGCGGCGCGGA
>CAMLDK010000040.1 GCA_946478995.1 uncultured Candidatus Saccharibacteria bacterium
TAGGCGCTACCGGCCAAACTGCTTTACTGCAAGGTTCGACAAATACCATAACAAGCAACGGTGCTGGAAACGATATCGTCCTTACGACGGCTGACCAGATCAGATTTACAGGTTTTAACTGTACTACTTTTGACAACGGAGGGGCTTTAACTACCGATGCCAGTGGTAATATCGCCTGCCAGAATGATGACGGAGATCCTCCTAACGGCGTAATTGGTGCGGGCACAGCCAACAGAGTAGCTATATTTACCGGGTCTCAATCTATCGGAGATTCATGGATACTTCAGAACGGTTCGACTTTGGAATTGGACGCTACTAGGAATCTATCATTGCTTGGCGGTAACTTCAGCGTGGTCGGTACCGGGCTGTTCTCAGGACTGATTACTGCAAATGGCGGCCTTACAGTCCAGACAGGAGATACTTTCACCTTCAACGGTGATGCCTTCACCGATCTGACTGGCGCCGGCCTGGTTATCTCAACCGGCTCATTGCAGACTACTTTGGGCACAAGCGTAGATCTAGGGGCGGAAGTTAACGGTACTTTGCCTGTTAGCAGTGGCGGTACCGGAGTAGGCGCTACTCCTACAAATGGTCAGCTGCTCATAGGAAACGGCACAGGCTATACTGTCGCTACGCTTACTCAAGGCGCGGGCATTACCATAACTAACGGTGCGGGCAGCATCACGGTAGCCAGTGCTTTTGGCGCCTCGGTGGATTTAGGCGTAGATACCACTGGTGATTATGTTGAAGATATAACAGCAGGCAACGGTTTGACCGGGTCCGCTTCAGGGCCGGGAAGTAATCCTATTCTTGCGCTTGGCCCGCTGACGGGGAGTTGGAATCAAACGGGTGCTTTCGACATAATCTTAAACAATGCTTCCAGTGAGCTAAGTATTCTTGAATCAAGCGGCGGTACTTTCTTCGGCACGCTTGATGTGGGCGATCTCACGGATAACCGTACCTACACTTTTCCGGATGATAACGGCGAAGTTTGTCTGGTAGAGGCCGGCAACTGTGCAGGATCAGGTACGGGAGTTACGACTAGCGGCGGTACAACTAATCGCTTGACGAAATTTACATCGGGACAAAACATTGAAGACGCGGCTATTAGCGAAGACGGAACTAATGTAACCATTCTTGGTTCGGTGGATCTTATAGTGCAGGGCGGCGATGCTACTCTAGGCACGGCTGTTCAGGATGGTTCCTTAACTATTTATAACAATGGCTTCGCTGCTCTTGTCCAAGCCAGCCTGACTGGTCCGCAGACTTACACTTTGCCGGACGGCAGCGGCGAAATTTGTATCAAAGAATTTGGCAACTGCTCCGGAGGTGGAGGAGGCAACGCCCCCGTAACTGCGCAATATTTGACACTGGCTTTGGATGGGACATTGACTGCCGAGAGAGTCCTTGCGTTTAATGGCACTAACTTCAGTGTGGCTGACGGCGGTGCTAATGGTAATTACAGTGTTAATACAATTCAGAATATCCATACTGGTGCTACGCCTACGTTCGCGGGGTTGACCTTAACCGGCAACCTGAGTGTAGCTGCTAATACGATTTCGGGCACTACCGCGGTTATAGATTTCACTAACTTTGACGTTGCTTCCAATGGCAACACTATAGTAGGCGGCACTCTGGATGTTTCTGGACTTACTACTTTAACCGGAGGTCTTACAGTTCAAACAGGGGATACATTTACTTTCAACGGTGATGCCTTTACCGATCTGACTGGCTCCGGCCTGGTTATCTCAACCGGCTCGCTGCAAACTACCCTAGGTACAAGCGTAGACTTGGCTGCTGAAGTAAACGGGGTTTTGCCCATCCTTAATGGCGGTACAGGCGCTAATTCCCAGCAGAATGCTATCAATAACTTATCTGGCCTAACTACAGAAGGCGACCTGCTGTTTTTCGACGGCGCTGACACTACGCGGCTGGCACGTGGGTCTAATGGACAGTGCCTAACCTCCACGGCCACAAGTTTGCTATGGAGCAGTTGTACGGCCGGGGCTATAACCGGCCTGACCCTTGCCGGTACATCTGGCACGCCTCAAGCTATAAGCAACGGAGATACTATTACTATAGCCGCCGGCTCTAACATCACTACTACCGGCGTTGCTACAGATACGGTCACTGTAGCTGTCGTGAGCAGCCCGACATTCTCCGGCACTGTAACCGCCAATGCTTTCGTCGGCGACGGCTCGGCATTAACCGATCTTGACGCTGATGAGCTTACAAGCGGGACAGTAGACACTGCCCGCTTAACCGGTGACTATACAGGTATTACCGGAGTCGGTACTCTTAATGCTGGTTCTATAGGACCGAGCTTCGGCTCTATAGATACCGGTTCAGACGACATTACTACTACAGGCACTATATCCGGCGGCAATGTAACTGTTTCCGGCTCCCAGTTCACCAATAACGGTTCTACGCTTAATACTGCTCAGTCTCTGGGTAATTTTCCGACTGGTGGCAGCATAGGTTCTGCGTCTACTACCGTTGATGTCGATACAAGTTTTGCCATAGCTCAAACAACCGCAGGCCAGACTTTGAGTCTGCCTAACCCTACTTCTAACACTGCTGGGCGAATAGTTTTTGTTCTTAATACCGGCTCTGCCAGCTTCACTATGCACGGCGTAACCATCCCGGCTGGCTACGGGCAGATATACGTCTGGAATGGTTCATCTTGGATACTTGGCGCCAGCGGCGGCGGCAGTGCTATTACTCTTCAGGCAGCATACGACGGAGGAAACACCATCACTTCTACCAATGCCCGGGATGTAGATATTACCCTGGCAAACACGGCTACGGATGCTAACTTTATAGTAGATATAGCTTCAGGCTCCTCAGGAGAGTTCCAGATAGAAGCGGCCGGCACAGATATCCTACAGATCGGTTCCGCCGGCCAGCTCCAGCTAAGCGTCCAAGGAAGCGCCGGAGGAATACTGCTGGGCACTGATGCGAATTTATATAGGGATGCAGCTGGCGTTCTAAAAACTGATGGCGCACTATGGGTTAGAGGAGAAGACGGTTTAACGGTAGGAGGATCGGGTAGTGATGAAGGCATAATAAGATTAGACAGAGGAGATGGAAATGCCTCTTTCTGGATAACAAACATCAATGACGAAATACGATCTCATGCAAATGGTGGCAATAGTTTATTCACCTGGTATACCAACAATACCGTCAATACTGTTGAAAGAATGCGTCTCGACAGTAACGGACAGCTTCAGCTTCATACCCAAGGCAATACTGGTGGCTTACTGCTAGGAGGAGATGCTAATCTGTATAGGATTAATGCAGGTGTTCTTGCAACAGATACATCTTTCGCCATAGGTGATGATTTATATGTTGATGGAAATGACGGAGGCGGAGCCATATATTTTGGCTCAGCACTAGATACTAATCTCTACCGTAGCGGAGCCGATGTCCTAGCAACAGACGATGAGTTTACTGTCGCCGGTCTTCTTACTGCCAATGGCAACCTGACTGTTCAAACCGGCGATACATTTACTATGAACGGTGATGCCTTCACCGATCTTACCGGCACTGGGCTTACCATATCGGCTGGCGCCCTGACTGTTGATAATACTGTTCTAGATAACAATTTCTTTATTCAAGGCGGCAATAGTTTTGGTACGGCAGCTATTTTGGGAACTAATGACAGCCAGAACCTTCAGTTTGAAACAGCCGGAAATACTGTTGCTACCCTTACTACTGCCGGCCAGCTCCAGCTAAGCGTCCAAGGAAGCGCCGGAGGCTTACTGATCGGCACTGACGCCAATCTATACCGCTCTGCTGCTAATACCCTAAAGACGGATGATAACTTCATAATTCAGCCAGCGGGAGGTACACAAACTATTTCTACTGATACCCCGGGAGGCGGAGTTGCCTGGGTATTCGCTAATAACGATGGCGAAATTAGTTCTATAGGCCAGATAGATTCATTTTATGGTGGATTGGGACTATGTGCGTCCACATCAAGCACTCATTGCGGTTACGAGCAACAGCATGTCAGAATCAATCCCGGAGGTGCTACTACCTTCCAAAATACTGCAAACTCTACTACTGCACTTCAGGTATTAAAGGCTGGCAGTGGTCAATCAGAGCAGGTATTTAATGTAGATACTTCTACTACGCCTAATGTAGTAACTAACCCTAGTATAGAAACTAATACTAACAACATCACTGCTGTGGGCAGCGCGACCCTTACGCGTATAACTACCCAGAAATGGTCCGGCAATGCTGCTCTGCAGATAGCAACTACAGCTACTAATCCTAATGGCGCTACTTTCGCCGCATCCGGTAGCAGTAATACTTGGACTATAAGCGCCTATGTAAAGGGCGCCAGTACTTACAGTACGGTCATATTGAGATATAACAGTACCAACTGCTTGACTGGCCAAACAGTGACATCCAGCGGCTGGACCCGACTGACATGTACTACTCCGGCCGGTACTACTCTTACAAGCGTAAGCGTTTTCGATACAACTACCGGACACACTCTTTATGTAGACGGCGTTCAGGCTCAAACAGGCAGTACGGCTACTGCGTTCCAGATAGGGCAGATAGCACTTAATGGCGTAGTTAACTCGCCTACCTCATTCAGAAACCAAACTGATTCTACCGAGGGGCTATTAGTACAGAATGCATCCGGCAGTAACTTGCTTGTAGTCGATACACTAAACAGTCGTTTGGCAGTAGGGCCAGCAGCCGTACCGTCTAACGGTGTACTGACGGTAGGAACAAATACTACTACAGCAAGCGGTGGAATTTACTTCGGTACCGATACCAACCTTTATCGCAGCGGAGCCGATACTTTGACAACAGATGACAATCTTGAAGTTTTGGGCGGAAATATCCTTATAACTGGAGGAAGCGAGAGCATAATATCTATCCAAGCAAACTCTTCTGATACTGCCTTCACTACTCGTTACAACGGTGGTTCCGATGTAGGTATACAGATAGAAGCAGGCGGTCAATTGAATTGGAGTGATGGCACAGCCGTAGATACAAACCTTTATCGATCTGACCCCGGGGAACTTACGACTGACGGTGGATTAGTAGTAAACAACGGTGATGATGCCGGGCTGATTGCTCTTAGAGTACTTGGTACTGATGCTACGATCGATGTTGGTGGCGGGACTAATTTATCATATATAGATACGCCTGGTAACTGGTCAGATCAATCAACTGCCGGTGACTCCGTCTTGCGTGCTTCGGACGGAGATCTTATATTAGCCGCCCGCAATGCCACCGGCAACATACTATTCACTACTGGTGCTGCTGATACCACCAAGTGGCTCATAAACACATCCGGCCATCTCCTGCCTAATGCCGATGATACTTATGACATAGGTTCTGATTCCAACAGAGTACGTGATCTATATATAGGCGGAGAAACCATCCACCTTGGCGACTCTACGTCCGATGAAGCTACCATAGGTTACAACAATACTTCAAATTCATTGATCTTTAAGAATGCCGCTAATTCTACTAGTGCGTTTCAGATTCAAAACTCAGCTTCTACACCTTTATTCACTGCCGATACAACCAACACGAAGATACAAGTTGTAGGCGATGTAAATGTAGGCAGCCGTTTCGGTACCAGACTATTTAGTGATAATTTTGAGAGCGGTACCCTAACCTTATGGGACGGCGGTACTACTGGCAGCATTAGCGCTAACACAACAACTGTTCATAATGGCGATTATGCCGTGCGGATTAACCCCTCAGGTAGTGCCGCACATGCCTACACTGATATAACAGATAGCGCAACCGTCTATGCACGGGCTTGGGTATTTGTTACCAGCCAGACTTCGGGAACGGCGGAGATATTCGGAATGGAAGGCGATGGTTCAAACTTCTGGAAAGTAGAGCGGACTGGCGGAAATCTTCATTTCTATAATGGCACAACGTCTACCGATACAAACTCTGGCGTCGCACTCTCAACCGGTGCTTGGCATTTGATAGAAATGCGTGTAACAAACGGAGTTGGCACAGGAACAAGCCAGGTTTGGCTTGATGGAACACAGGTAATCAACCTTACCTCGCAAAACAACGGCACGGACCTCATAGAAGACTTCTTGCTAGGAGATACAAACAACGATACCTTTACTATATTTATAGACGATGTAGCAATAGACACGGCTACAACCGGTACGGCCTCATCTTTGACCGTAGATGATTCCGCTCATGTGGGCGGCAATGCTACTTTTGGCCATGATGTTCTTATACAGCACGCGTTATATGTCCATGATATTAACACTTCTACATCAGGCATAAATATTGATGCTGGCAGCGGTGATTTGCAAATGTTCATAGATGGTAACAGTTCAGGTGGAGGAGGTGACTGGTTCAGCGTCAGCAGCGGCTTTGCTGATGATTTGTTCAGGCTTACTTCTGAAGGCTGGGCTCGTTTTAGAGTTGCAACAGGTCAAGATTCTGCGGATGCCTTCCGGATACAGACCGCCGCCGGCAATGACATATTTAACATCAACTCAAGTACTCGAACTATCGGTATTAATCTAGGAAGCGGTACTGCTGAGACCGACATTCAAGTGTGTGGTGCCGGCTCCAACTGTAGCGAGGCTCGCATCTCCTTGGGCGACTATGATGCCGGTGTTTTTGAAGGAGTGTTTATTGGTGAATACGGTACCGGCGACACGGATATATTGCAAGTCCAGGGCTCTGATGGTATCAACCTTACAACAGGCGATCTCGCGGATCAGACTGTTCTGTCGGTAAGACCTACGGGCTTTGTAGGCATAGGAAACGATACCCCTGATCATAAGCTTGATATCACACGAGAAGTTGAAGCGGACGAAGAAAACGGTATTCGCCTGCAAACTCTCGACGGCCAGGACTGGAAGCTCTACCAGCCGCAAGGTTCAAGTAACTTCCATATTTGGACGGACACGGGCGGAGGCGCGGGCAGAGATGTGATTGCCATTGATACGGATGGAGAAACTCATATAAATGCCCACAGCAGTGATGTCCTTGTCTTAAATAACGCTGGAGCAGATCTAGATGTTGTGGATGGCGAACAGAGCTACATACAATACGAGATTGAAGGAACAGAACTTTTTGAAGCTGGAGTAAGTGACAACCGCAGCTTTTTCTTATGGAATGATACTGCTGGCAACAATGCGCTGGCCATTGATAGCAGCAGCAACGTTACCTTAGCGGCAAATCTTACCGTTAATGGCAATACTACTCTTGGTAATGCTAGTTCTGATACGGCCACGGTAAATGCTGAGACGGTTTTTGCGAATGCCGCTAATGTCAGCTTTACTTCACAAACTGTTAGTACCACGGCAGCTACTTTGACTCTTACGCCTACCAGTTCATACGTGCTACTGGAATGTAACCGAGCCGCTGCAAATACAGCAGTAACTTTGAGCGAAACAGGCGTTCGTGACGGTCAGTTATTAATAATTACCGTACGTGGTGATGCCAATAATGCAGGAACATGTTCGTTTGCGGACTCGGCTGGAGTTCAGCAAACTAATACTTTTGCTGCGACAGCTGGCACAGGTCCTAACGATTTTGATTCACTTACCTTTATCTACAACAACAGCGCCACCAACCAATGGGTACTTACTTCATCAAGCGACAACTAACCATATTGTATATAAGTTTATACACTATAATTTAAGAACATGAGAAGAAGTTTATTATTTTCTATAGGCGTTGTCCTAATAGTGTGCATGGCCATAGGATATAAGTTGGCAATTGATAAAAACAATTCATCAGAAAATGAACCTCAGCAAAATAGCGTAAATACAGAAACATTTAAGGATCCTAGAAGTGGGGTAGAGCTGTCGCTTCCCGTTGGATACAAGACGGTAGATATTCCTCAAGGTCCAAAAAATGGTTCAAATAGCTCGGTAATTATGCAGTTTGAACAGTCTAACCCACAGTCATTTGTTATTGTGCAGCATGACACGGGCTTAAGCGGACCCGCAGCCCTATTACATCAAAGCCCAATTGAATACGTAGAAAGCACTATCAGACAGTTTTACCCTGTCAGATACGGTAATTCTTATGAATCAGAGAGTTTGGAGCGTACTAAAGTAGGCGATCATGATGCGATAGAACATATTTACATTTATATAGATAAAGACGGCAAACCAAATAAAGTCAGGTTACTAGTAGTTATATGGTCAAACGATGAAACTTACAATATTATTCTCCAGAGCTCTGAAGCAAACTTTGAAACAATAAAGAATGAT